>NZ_FOBK01000003.1:0-267640 GCF_900109815.1 Acinetobacter sp. DSM 11652 | reverse complement strand
CATGACAAATAACTTGATTTAGTTAGATAAAACGCTAAACTGCACCAATTAAAGCAACTCAAATAGCTGTTAATAACTTCTTTGACCAAGCAAAGGCACGCAAACAATACATGCGAATAAGACCCAAGCAAAGTCACAACAGTTGTGCTGGCGACAATAGCAAGAGTGAACCACCTGATCCCTTCCCGAACTCAGAAGTGAAACCTCTTAGCGCTGATGGTAGTGTGGGGTTACCCATGTGAGAGTAAGTCATCGCCAGCTCATTATTCTAAACACCCCCTTCAATACAAGGGGGTGTTTTTTTATGTAGTAAAGAATGAAATAAAGATATAAAAATAAAGGGAAAGGCATGGGTACGGGAAAATTAACTTCTAAATCAATGTCTTCACATAGTTAATTACAAGCGCAAAATATATCAATAAATACAAAAATGCCTGTATCGTTAACAGGCATTTAGAGAATCAACGGATTATTACTGTTCTATATTGCTTGCCATTAAATTACCTTGTTCAGCTTCTCGAATGAAACGATCATGAGTTTCCTTGCTACGAACCAAGCCAGGCATTCGATATTCTGTATGACCGTAGTCATGAATTTTTGTCCAACGTCCTCCCCAAACTAAACCGACAGACTCAGCAACTTGACCATATAACTGATAGCCACGCATAGCCCAAGGATCACGTTCAGAAATAACGACTTTACCATCTCGCTTGAATGCGACATCAGCTGCCAAACCAAATTGGTGATAGCTACGGTATGCAGTCGCTAAAGTGGTTGCTTTATTCCGAGATAGGCTATTTTGTCGTGCAGGACTACGATAACCCTCTAGTAATACTAATTCATAGCCATGTTGTTCCTTCATAATTTTGAAGACCATAAGTAATCGTTGTTTATAGCGTGGATGCATCTTGTCCCACTTACGATTTACCATTGAAGTATCGAGATGACCATGAGAAAACTCTGAATTTTCTACATTAGGAATAGTTGTCGATGAAACAGAACCGCCAGTTTGAGCTTGATATTGTTGCTCAAGACGTACAGCTTCAACGATTGCTGCATCGACGAGACTTTCTTCAACCTCTGGAGGAGGGGAAAGAATTTCCCCATTTAATAAGTTATAAATTTGAGGATCAGCTTTCTTTAAATAGTTCGCTTCTATTTTTGTAGGATCAACGGGTTTTGTAAAAGCAAAAAGCATAATACTGCTAAGTAAGAAAAAACCAGCAATGAGTATCCACCATTGCTGTAAGTGCCAATGCGTTTGAATTTGGTCTGCTGAAGCAGCATGATTCATTTCATGTGCAAATTTACGTGCGTTTAAAAGCTTTTTTTTACCTTGTGGTAATAAGCTTTGTGCAAAATCTATTACTTTTTGTCTTATCTCATAAGACATCAATAAAGTCAGTGCGATGATTAATATCACAAAACTGACAATGATAAAAAAAATCACGGTGCAGGTTCTTTAGCAGTTCGTGTGACTGAAACTTCTACGCTGGCTACAGGAATATCAATATTTTCATCAGTGTCAGCTTTACTTTCAGCAACTTTATTTGCATTGGCTGTCGTAGGCTTAGACTCAGGCTTTTTTATGGTTTTCGGTAATGCTTCAGTTGTGGTCTTTTTTACTGGTTCTGCTTTAGGTGGAACTTGGGAAGTTTTGTTACTTAAAGGTTGTGCTTGATTAAAAGTTGATTCGAAGGGATTTTTACTTGAAGTCACTGGTTGAGTTGCTTGAGCAGAGTTTGTTTGCTGATGTTTGAAAATATTATTAAGCTCATTTAGCTTGGGTTGAGCTTGGTGATATTCATCAGGTTCAGATTGCTCGTTTTGATCAGCTTGGGTGATTCCCGAATCAATATTGGACAATTTATCATTTGAGTGTGTTGAATCTGTATCTGCTGCGTTAATCGGTTGGAAGCTTGATTGATTTAAATAGGTATAAAAAGCTAAAGATGTGGCAGAGATACCAATTGCTACACCAATGATCCCGCTTACTAGAGGCGAAATTTTTTTATTTTTTTTAGTAGGTGTAAGGACTCTAATATTTTTCTTTTCTTGGCTCATATTGAATATCTTTTATGGTAAATGAATCGTTATGTGGGCCTGTTCAGCAGGTGCACTAATGACATTATTATATTGAGTCATGGCTTTGGTCTCTTGTTGACTGAGCATATAGCGAAGTCCAGAAAATGCCAATAATGCAAAGAGGAGTAAAAATAATAGAATCCAAGCGAATGGAAGTTCTTTATGAATAATGTTTTTAATTTGATCAGGCAATGCAGCGAAAGGTGAAAAGAGGGCTTTTTTACCTTTTAAATAATCTATTTCATCGCCTACGCGTGCAACCAAATGATTTAAGCTTTCGATTGATTCAATACGGTATTTACCTTGAAAACCTAACAGTAAACAGTAGTGAAAAACTTCTAAAGCTGCTAAGCGATCTTTTCCACGAGTTCTAATTTTTTCTAATAAGTCAAAAAATTGATAACCTGCAAGTTGAGATCCAAATAAAGTTAACTGAAGAGGACTAATCAACCACGAATTTTGTAAATGGAAATAACTAGGGTTCTGTTGTGTGACAATCGTTTCATCAAGTAATGCACAAAATGCATATTTGGCATCATGGATATCCTCGGCTGAAAACTGCAACTTCTTCGCTTGTAATTCGAAACGTTGTAGTTGATCCATGATTTTTTGGCGAAATTCATCGACATTGTCAGGAACGTATTGGTTACGAATTAAAAAAACGATGTAGAAACCGTCATGCATTAAATCAACCAAATTAGAAGACTGCGTCAATTTATTCTGTTGCTGTGGTGTAGAGCCTGCTCCAATCTGACCGTCATCGAACAGTGAAGGTGCTCCATTAGGCATATTCATATTTTTCTCTTCTCAATCTCTAGCCATTCATCACTGCGATGAGTTCAATACTGATATCTTGGAATCCAGCAGGTACATAAATACAGATGGTTTCAGACTCCAACATGCGTTGATAGAGTTCATGATGAGGTTCAATTTCAAAATAACTCACACCAGAGCGGACTGGAATCGCAGTAGGTACTTGCATCAAATGGTGAATCGGAATAGCAGGCAATGCAGAGACGACACGTTGCTCAACATCGACTGTTGTGCCCACTTTAAAACGTAGTGGGACAATTTGTACAAGTTCGTGTGTCTGCATCATTGAACTAGACACAGCAATATACAGACGAGATTCGCGAGTGATCTTATCTGACTCTAAGCTACCAACCCAATACGAAGGACGTATTTCTTTAAGACTGATATTGAAGTATCGACTTGAAATGATTGTGTCGAGTAACTCTCTTAAAATGACATCTAACTGCGCAAAGCTATCTTGTAAATTATGATGTTGATATTGAGGTAAATGTTCAACTTCATAGGCTGTTGAGAATGTCAGTAATGAGCCAGTCAATCTGAGTAATTCAAAAAATAAGCGTTCAGGGTGAATTTGGGGATGAGTCAATAAATGGCTGAGAGTTGCATGAGCAGTATTCAATGCATTCACTAGCCAAAATGAAACAATGTCACCTGATCTAAATTCAATTAATTTTTGTTCGTTTTCGCGATTGTTGGTTTGAATAGTTTTGATTTTTGCTTTAATGACATTCAAGGTACGTTTTAAATTAGCAACCAATGACTCACATGAAGCAATATGCAAAATTGGTGGAATAAATTTTGTATCAAGTTCAAAGCTTCCTGAACTATGACGCTTAATTTTTCCTATCGACAAATATAAAAAACCATCCAGTTCATGAGGAGTATCATTCTGAGATTCCAGTAATTTCAGCTCAGCACGACGACGAATGTAAGTAATTTCAGCAGGTGTGGCATCTGTGAACAAATCATGAGTTTCATTCAGATACGAATGATATCGACTTGGTTGTGTCGAAGCCTCATGGGCGATATTACGCTTGTTTGGTTGAACGATAGGGAGCGCAAGAAAAATGGTCATTTCACCACGGAAATTGAGCTCATCGAGCAGTACGGGCTGAGGTAAAAGATCTCGCGAAGGAGCAGCGTAAATTTCACCATCTTGCCAAATCATTTCAATGTGCTCAATTGCTAGCACATGGGTCGTTAATTGAGATTCATCAAATTTGAGCTGTTGTACCCCATATGCGAATGGAATGGTGGCGCGAATAGTTTGATTTAAACGCTGTTCATGATAACTGTCTTGAATTTGAAAGTGCTGCGGTCTTAAAAATAGACCTTCACCCCACAGTACTTTTTCTGCTTTAAACATTGAGATTACCATTCATTAGATTCATTGCTATTTTTTACACCCAAGAGTTCATGGACTGATTCCAATGGGTTGTTATCGTTTTTAATGACTTGTGCGAGCCATTCATGAAGCGGCATTTGGCTCCATTTGATGGTTTTTTGAAGCATATAACTCACAGGACTATGTGGTTCATTTGCTTGAAAATAATCCGCAATATCTTTAAGCACCCGCATTGCTTGTTCACGATTTTGTAGATGACTTTGTGGTTGAGGTTGAAATGACTGCTGAGTTACTGCTGCTTGTATATTTGCTGTTGGAGCAGAATTTATATTTGAATTGTTTTCTTGGAATTGTAGGTCTTGATTCATGTCAGGAGTATCCTCAGACATTAAAAATGCATCTGCTTTATAAATTTTTTTCAGTGTTTTATGTATGTCTTCCAACTGAGAATCTGTATTTGCGAAACTTGGAGCATCTAATTGCATCAGTTGATCAAGTACTTGCTTGAGGGTATCCCAGTGCGTCAAAATTTCTAAAAAGAACTGATAATTGTTGTATTGGAAACTTTTTGAGGTATTAAATAAGCTTTGTTCGAATTGCTCGAGTTCTGGATGATTCTGAGAAGATCCATAATCATCAGCATTTTTTAATCTTACATTTTGTTGATGCAGTAATTTTTCATAATCATAGATTGAATAGAAAGGAGCTGAATTGATGAGTGGAACACGTTTAATCAAAGCAGGTAACTGAGAAGTCAAACCTTGCAATAAACCCAGACGTTGATCTAAATCATCATCTTCAATTTCAGGATGTATATCTTTCCAATAATTGGATAACATACGATGCGAAAGCTCAAGGCTACGAGCGACTCCTTCGTAACCGTAGAGTTGACTCCAAGCTTCGCTTAACCAAGTCAATAAACGAATATCTTTACTTTTTTGAGTCAGAACATCGATACATTTTGCCGAAACAAATGACCAATCTGCTTGTTTAGGTTCAGCTACCCAATCCCCCATATCTAAGAGCGGATCATCTTGGGTTTTCGCTTTCTTGATTTCATGAAATTCATTCGAAAAAGATAGATCTTCGCCACAGATTGCTTGATCTGAGATTGGTTGAAGTAGCTGTTCTATATCAATGTTCATATTAATTTATATACTCAAATAATTATGCTTCAACAATTTTCTTTTTGGTGGCTTTACGCTTTTTCGGTGCTGTTGTTGGATCTAATCGATACTCAATCACGTCATCTTTACTATCAATTTGAATTAATTTAGGCACTTTGTTATCCGCTAAGGCAATCAATATTTGTGTTGCTAGTTCAGGTAAAACTGAAGAGTTTAGAATATTGTCTACATTACGTGCGCCACTATCGACTTCTGTACAGCGACTTAAGAGGAGTTCCACCAAATCATCGGTGTATTCAACACGTGTTTGATATTGTTTGAAAATACGATCAGTAATTTTGCCTAACTTATGATGAATAATACGCACAAGTAGATCATCATGGAGTGGGAAGTAAGGCACGATACGCATACGTCCCAAGAAGGCAGGTTTAAACTGTTTATATAAACTTGGTTTTAAATGTTCAATTAAGTCTTCTGCCGTAGGCCATTCTTCTACAGGTTTAGTCAAACAGGCCTGCATAATTGCGCTTGAGCCAGTGTTAGAGGTCAATAAAATTGTGGTATTTTTAAAATCGATAACACGTCCTTCACCATCTTCAAGTGTGCCTTTGTCAAAGACTTGGTAAAATAACTCTTGAACATCTGAATGTGCTTTTTCAATTTCATCTAACAAAACAACGCTATACGGATTGCGTCTAACAGCTTCAGTGAGGACACCACCTTGACCATATCCTACATAGCCTGGAGGCGCACCTTTCAATGAGGAAACAGTATGAGCCTCTTGATACTCAGACATGTTAATCGTGATGAGATGAGATTCCCCACCATACAGCTCATTGGCTAAAGCTAAAGCCGTTTCTGTTTTCCCCACACCACTTGGTCCAACCAACATAAATACCCCTTGAGGCTTGTTTGGATCTTCAAGTTTTGCTTTAGAGGTTTTGATTCCTTGAACAAGTTGATGCAGGGCATAGTCTTGACCCATGACGCGTTGTTCCAGTTTTTCTTCTAAACTTAGAATTTGCTTAATTTCGTCATTGACCATTTTTCCTACAGGAATACCAGTCCAATCTGAAATAATCTCATTAATGATTTGAGCATTAACACGTTCAAATACCAGAGGTTGTTCACCTTGTAATATTTTTAAATCTGATCTGAGTTGCTGAATCTGATTTTTAAAATCATTACTGTGTTCTTCATCTTTTAATTCAGAATTTTTTTGCTCAAGTGTTTTGATTTTTTGAACAATTTCTAGTTCTTGTTTCCACTTTTCAGTTGTGGCATTTAACTCATTTTCTATTTCAGTGATCCGATTTTTAAGATTGGAGATGCGTTCGTCATGCTGTGGGAACTGATTATTCTCTTGTTCCAAAATATCTAATTCAAGCAATAAATTATGATTTAGAGCATGTAGCTGATCTAACTTTACCGGCTGAGCATTCTGAGTTAATGCCACACGAGCGGCAGCAGTATCTAAAACACTCACTGCTTTATCTGGGAGTTGTCGACCAGCAATATATCGATGTGAAGAATGAACAGCAGTCACAATGGCTTCGTCATCGATTTGAAGATTAAAGTGTTTAGCCATGACAGGAATCATGGCGCGAAGCATATCAATCGCAACTTCTTCAGTCGGTTCTTCAACTTTGACGACTTGGAAACGACGACTGAGCGCCGCATCTTTTTCAAAATATTGCTTATATTCAGCCCATGTAGTTGCAGCAATTGTTCTTAACTCGCCACGTGCTAAGGCTGGTTTAAGGAGATTCGCCGCATCATTTTGACCAGCTTGACCGCCTGCACCAATCAGTGTGTGTGCTTCATCAATGAAGATGATGATAGGATGAGCGGAACTTTGAACCTCTTGGATGACTTGTTTTAAGCGATTTTCAAACTCACCTTTTACACTTGCACCTGCTTGTAATAGACCCATATCAAGAACATGGATATGTACATTTTTTAATGCATCAGGCACTTGGTTGTTGGCAATCTTCAGCGCTAAACCTTCAACGACAGCAGTTTTACCTACGCCTGGCTCACCTGTTAAAATAGGATTATTTTGACGACGACGCATCAGAATATCCAACATAAGGCGAATTTCAAACTCACGTCCAATGACAGGATCAATCCCACCGTTAAGCGCTTTTTGAGTCAAGTTAATGGTGTATTGATCTAGTGCAGGTGTTTTTGCATGAGATTCTGAACTTTGAATCGTATCCTGATCCTGAACATCATTTTGATGATCAGCTTGAGGGAGATGCTCTTCAATGCTAGCTTTACAAATTTCTATAAATTTGTGTTTCATCGTATCAATCGGGAACAGATCGAATAAACTCGATGCACGAAGCGCGATTTGATATAAATCTCCTGCAGTCAATAACGCAACTAATAAGTGCCCGCTACGGATGACTGGGGTTTGATCTGCGGAAGCAATAAGCCAAGCTTGTTCTAGCAGACGTACAATCGATTGAGCAAAAATAGGTGTACGCGTATTGCCTTTGGGCAAGTGCGAAATCGTTTCTTGTAAATCATCGATCAGTGCATTTTTAGAAATTTTATAGTGATCGAGCAAAATAGAGAGATCATTTTTTACGTTTTGATTTAATAATTCGAAGAGTAGATGTTCAATTTCGATTTCGTAATTTTGTTGATTAATACAATAATTTGCAGACTTTTCTAGTGCTGTTCTTGTCGTAGGAGATAGTTTTGTAATCAAAATTTTCAAGTTATTCATCAGAATTCTCTGTGTTCAAATTATTTAAAGTTACTTAAAATAAACCTAGATAACGTCTATTTTTAAGATTTTTAACGACTAAATATTTAATAAACAATAATTTTTAGTATGAAAAA
This sequence comes from Acinetobacter sp. DSM 11652, assembly GCF_900109815.1. Taxonomy (NCBI): domain Bacteria; kingdom Pseudomonadati; phylum Pseudomonadota; class Gammaproteobacteria; order Moraxellales; family Moraxellaceae; genus Acinetobacter; species Acinetobacter sp. DSM 11652. The sequence goes on along the minus strand of NZ_FOBK01000003.1, from coordinate 259,420 downwards.
ATTCACCCATATTTTTTATTCTACCTAAATAAAGGTGATAAAAAAACTATCCTATAGTGTGAATCGTTTACAGAACTATATAATTTTGTAACTTAAAAAACTTAATTGTTTCTTTATTATAATGGTCATAATGTTGACTAAGTTTGCATTTATAAGTTTAAATTTTAATTAAATCTAATATATAGAAGACATTGCTCTAAACATTGAGTGTGTTAAAAAATGATTTAATGAATCATATAGTTAATGTAAATTTAATAATAAATGAGGGTGTATTTTGAATACTAAAATTCTGCTTACAACTCTGCTAATTGGGTTGGGGATGGCGTCTACAACTTACGCAGATGAAGTAAAACTCAAAAGAGGTTGTGTTAAAGATCATCCATTAGTAGCGGGTGAAACAGACCAGACATTGCTACAAATTTATGCTCAAGCATGTGATAAAAAAAATAAAGACAACAAAAATGGTTTTCTAGCACAAGCAGCTCAGCGTTTTCAACAAATCGGACAAAATCAGAAAGCACTTCAATTGGTGAACAGTCTTAATGCACAAAATGTTCAGCACTCATCGTTAACAGATACTAAGTTTTTAGCTGGAATCGGAATCGCGAATGAGGCATTAGAGCAAATGCGTGGACCAGAAGTACGTTATTTGACTGAAGAGACTTACGAACCTGCGTTGGCACTTTCTGAAGCAGTTAAAAAAGCTAAACCTTTGACTGTAATCGAAACCAAAGTTGAAGAAGCACCTAAGCGTGTTCAAGAGACTCGAACTACTCGACAGCCTGCACGTACGACGCGCCGTGCATCGACTCCAGCAAAAACAACACCCGCTAAAACAACGACACCTGCGAAAGTTGAAAAACCAGCAGCACCAAAACGTGAGAATCCATTTGGCTCGTTGAACTGATCAAATTACAAATTTAGGAAAAAATAATATGGCTAAGCGTGAAAGTGTTCAAAAAAAATTACAACGCATTCGACCACCTCGAGTACAACTGACGTATGACGTAGAAGTAGGTGATGGTAAAGAAATAAAAGAACTTCCTTTTGTTGTTGGTGTATTAGGGGACTTCTCAGCAGCATCTGAACTTGAAAGAACCAAACTGAAAGATAAGAAATTTATTAATGTGGATTTGGATAACATTGATGAAGTAATGAGTTCGCTAGCACCAAGAGCAGCCTTCCAAGTTGAAAACACAATTTCGGAAGAGGGTGGAAATATGTCGGTAGATCTTACTTTTAACTCAATGGAAGATTTCCGACCTGAAAATGTTGTTCAACAAGTTGACCCTTTACGCAAATTGGTTGAAGCGCGTGAACGCCTTTCAGATTTGCGTAATAAAATTTCAAATAGTGAACGTCTAGAAGATCTGCTTGATGAAATTCTTCAAAATACAGATCAAGTACGCAAATTAAGTGCTGAAGCAGGAGGCGACGACCGTGAGTAATTTACAAACCGCACCTGCGACAAGCAATGCTGTTGAAGAAACGAGTCTTCTGGATTCGATTGTTGAACAAAGTCGAATTGCGCGTAACGATGATGAACATGTTCGTGCGAAAAATTTAATTGGGGAATTAGCCAAAGAAGTTATGGCTGGAACAATTACTGTTTCAGAAAACATGACGGTCTCAATAGATAAGCGTATTGCTGAAATTGATGCTTTAATTTCTGCTCAATTAAGCAAAATTATGCATCATGAACAGTTTCAAAAGATTGAGTCGACTTGGCGTGGACTTTACTATTTCTGTCAAGAAACACCTTCAAATCCTTTAATTAAAATCCGCATTTTAAATACCACTAAAAAAGAATTGATTAAGGACTTCCAAGGCGCAACTGACTTTGATCAAAGCACATTGTTCAAAAAAGTGTATGAAGAAGAATATGGTTCTTTTGGTGGTGCACCTTACGCAACTTTGATTGGTGATTTTGAATTCGATCGCACACCGTCAGATATGTATCTTTTAGAACAAATCTCTCATGTTGCCGCTGCCTCTCATGCACCCTTTATTTCAGCAGCAAGCCCTTCAATTCTAGGTCTTGAATCTTTCACTGAAATTGATCGTCCTCGTGATGTATCTAAAATTTTTGAAACTGCAGAATATGTACAGTGGCGCTCATTCCGTGAAAGTGATGATTCTCGCTATGTGGCTTTAACTATGCCACGCGTTCTGGGTCGCCTGCCTTATGACCCTAAAGAGGGTTGGGCAACAGAAGGCTTTAACTTCGTTGAAGAAGTCTCAGGTGAAGATCACGATCAATATCTCTGGATGAATGCAGCATACGGTTTCGGTACACGTTTAACGAATGCATTTGATATGCATGGTTGGTGTGCAGCAATTCGTGGGGTTGAAGGTGGTGGTTTAGTAGAAGGCTTGCCAGTACATACCTTCAAAACCAATGATGGTGAAGTCGTATTTAAGTGTCCGACAGAAGTTGCGATTACGGACCGCCGTGAGAAAGAGTTGAGCGATCTCGGTTTTATTCCATTAGTACACTGCAAAAACACAGACTACGCAGCGTTCTTTGGGGCTCAATCGACCCAAAAGCCTAAGAAATATGATAGCGATACAGCGAATGCAAATTCAGCACTCTCAAGCCAGATTCAATACATCATGGCTGTGTCGCGTATTGCGCATTATTTGAAAGCAATGATGCGAGATAAAGTCGGAAGTTTTGCTTCAGCTGGAAATGTAGAAAGCTTTTTGAATGATTGGTTATCTCAATATGTATTACTAGATGATGGTGCATCACAAGAGGCCAAAGCTAAGCGCCCGCTTCGTGAAGCATCTGTAAAAGTTGTGGAAGACCCGGCGAACCCTGGTCACTACAAATCGGTCGTGTTTTTAAGACCGCACTTCCAGTTGGACGAGTTGTCGGTATCTTTGAGACTTGTCACTGAGTTACCTCAGTCCTCTAATTAAATAGAGCAACTTTATAATAACGTTAAATAAAACAGGAAATCTTCATGAAAGATATATATGTTCAATTTCGAGGAAAATACAAAGTAGACGGCGAATCTCGTGACACTGAGCACAAAGATTGGTTGGAAGTTAATTCTTGGTCTCATAACATCCGTCAGCCTAAATCTGCGACATCTTCAAGTGTTGGTGGTCATACTTCTGAGCGTGTTGAACATTCAGACATGTTGTTCGTTAAAGATTTAGATGCGACTAGCCCGAAACTTTGGGAAGCATGTTCTGCTGGTTACACTTTTGATGAAGTACAAATCGATTACTACCGTGCGAATGGTGATAAGCGTATCAAGTACCTTCAAATCAAATTGAAACATGTTCTAGTTTCAAGCGTAACACCATCTGTAAATGCTGAAGGTGTTCCGACTGAAGCATTTGGTTTGAAATATGCTGCTGTTGAATGGACATACAACCAACAAGATATCGATGGTACTCAAAAAGGTGCGATCACGAAGCAATGGTCACTTTCTAACAACACTGCAAGCTACAAAGCTTAAAGTCTTGAAAGTGAGAGGAGTAGGGGCTGACTTAAGTTGGCCTTTATTCATCTTTTAGAGTAGGCAAGATGAAAACAAATTTAGATCATCTTTATCCATTTGGCTTCCGTGCAACTTTATTTGACCGCTTGATTCCAGAATATGAGGATCAGATCAAAGGCTTATCTATGCAAGAGCTACGTGAATCTGTTGCACATGACTTGGAAGATCTACTCAATAGTCGAGTAGCCAAGTTTGATCAAATTGATGACTTCCCTACGGTTAAAGGCTCGATTGCACAGTTTGGCATTATTGATTTTGTTGGATTATCAACAGCCAATCCAATGGATCGAGACAAAATTTGCCAATCTATTCAGCAGTCCATTGCGGCACATGAACCTCGCCTACGACAAATTCAAGTTGAAATGTTGTTAGACAGCGACAATATGGGCGCACTTTGCCTCAGTATTCAAGCATATTTAAATATCCATCCATTGTATGAGCCTGTAGTTTTTGATGCTTTATTGAAACCAACGACACAACAATATGTAATTTCGGCTAGATCTTAAGATTGGGGCTTTTGTGATAGAAGAACTTTTACCGTACTACGAAAAACAATTACAAGAATTTGGTCAACAATCTCGCGAGTTTGCTCAGAAGTATCCTAAAATTGCCCAACGGCTCTCGCTCAACCAAGAACAGATTGATGATCCACACATTGAGCGCTTAATTCAGGCGTTTTCGTTGATTGCTGCTCGAATTGATAAAAAATTAGCAGACAGTTATGACGTTTTTACACGTGCTTTATTTGAGGTGATGTTCCCTCAATATCTAAGACATTTTCCAAGTTGTACTGTCGTCAGTTTCGAGGATCAAAATAAAATAAAACAATTAACTGAAGCTCACGTCATTCCGCAGGCAACAACGCTAAAATCACGAAGCTTTAAGGGGGTACAATGTGAATTTAATACCTCTCAAGCTGTACGATTACTTCCCATTCAACTGAATCAAGTTCAATTTAAAACGAACCCAAGTGCTCAAATTCATCTCAATCAAAATGCCACTTTGCAATTAAGTTTTGAAACTTTCAATGAAGCAGGCTTGTGGATTCATCAAGAAAAACTCCCTATTTATTTAGATGCTATTTCAAATTTTCCGCTGCAAGTTTTGGATAGTATTTTCAAAAAAGATACGACTTTTACGGTACGCATTGGAACACAGCTTTATCAAATTTCTAATCCATTTTCCTTAATGGGCTTTGAGGAAGATGAGAGTTTATTGCCTATTGATCAACATACACATCATGCCTATCGCTTGTTGATGGAATATTTTTGTTTTGCAGATAAATTCAGCTTTCTTAATCTTGATTTGTCTTTTTTAAGAAATTTATTAGATCAACAAACGAGTTTTGATCTCCAAATTCATTTTAAGTTAAACCTAAATGATCAGGCGATTATTCGTAATTATTCAGAGCTGAATGTTGCAAATTTCAAATTATTTAGCACGCCGGCTGTTAATCTTTTTGAAAAAAATGCTGAACCACAAAAAATACATCATCGACAACTTGAATATCCATTGATCACGGATGCGCATCATCCTGAGTTTTATCAGGTCTATTCGATTCAGAAAATGCACATGGTTCGTGAAAAGATTAATCAGGAACAGGTTTATCATCCAGTGTTGCCGTTCTTTGGAATGAGTCATTACCATGATGAAAATGTCCAATTTTTCTATGCATTGAACTCATCACAGCTCAACAATAAGTTTGTTGAAACGGGTTATTCCATTATTTCTAAGCATTTACAGCCGTATGATACAAAGTCTGATTTTATTAGCACCGTATTGCTATGTTCGAATCGGAATTTACCGCATGAAGCATTAAGCCAGTCAAATAATATTTTAAATCTGAATGATAGTAGTTTGGCACGTCGAGCGTTGGTATTGAAGCGTCCGAGTTTACCCTATCAATTTGAGCAAAATCAGAAAGAGCAATGGCGCATTATTTCTCATCTTTCATTAAATACGTTAGCACTGATGAAAGGGGATGCGGTAGCACATTTAAAAGAATTATTAGAGTTATATAACTTACCGGCGAATAAAGAAAATCATCTGTTAATTAATTCGATTAAACAAATTGAATTTAGCCTGACGCATAAGTTGGTTGAAGCAAAACCTTTCCCGCTTTTCGTACGAGGACTCAAAGTTGTTATCCGAATCGATGAACAAATATTCAGAGGTCATAGTCTTTATATTTTCAGTCAATTGCTGAGTCATGTGTTTAACTTAAAAGTGCAGTTAAACAGTTTTGTCGATGTCATAATCGAAGATGCTCAATCACAACAGGAGTTATACCAATGCGTGCAGAACGTTGGTGGCAAGAAGCTTCTGTAACAGACCATTTATTTCAACAGCCGACTGCATATGAATTTATTCAGTCGATTCGATTGTTAAGACATGTGCCCTATGCTCGGCCACATACACCATGGGATCGTGATTTTAAATTTCATCCTTCCTTAGAGCTTAACTTCCCTAAAAAAGAAATTGAATCACTCGCTTTAGAAGATGAAAAAGTTCAGCTTACAAATTTAATGGTGGGTTTGACTGGAATGCAGGGGGCATTACCCTATAGCTATACCAATAAAGTTAAATCAGCACCACGCAAATTTCGAGTTGAAACAACGCAATTTTTGAGTTTATTTAACCATAAGTTCACTTCACAATTCGTTGATGCGACGGTCAAGTACAATTTACCAGTACGGTATGAGGTCGAGTCTGAAAATCATTATCTGAATATTATCCATGCATTAAATGGTTATATTAGTCAGCAACATCAACAACAAGAACTTGATGATTATTTTGCTGAATTTGCAGGATTAATGCAGGGGCAAAATAATACAACACACGCTTTAAAAACCATGATTGCACAGGTATTTAATCAGCATGTGGCAATACAAGAGTTTATCCCTGAAAAATTTAAATTAGAGCTTCAGCAGAGAACATCCTTAGGAGGGGCGACGCCAAGCTTGTTAGGATTGAATACATTTTGTGGAGAGACTATTACCCAAATTGATGGCAAAATTGAAATTCAAATTGGACCGTTGGATCGTAAAACTTACCTAGATTTTCTACCACAACAAAAACTAAGTTTAAAATTAAAAAAACTACTACAAAGCTGGTGTAGCCCAACCTTATTGGTTGATGTTCGTTTAATTTTATCAAAACAAGAAATACAGCCTATTACTTTAAATTCGGAGCATTCTATGGGGCTTAGTCAGGGTGCCTTTTTAGCTCATAATCAACCGCTAGACAATGATGAAACTTGCTACCCATTGCTTGGAGTAGCGTCATGATCAAAATCATTGTTGGAGTGTTCCTTACTGTTTATCTGGTGATTTCTGCGATTGTGGTGCTGTATTGGCGTGACATCAATTTTGATCCTTCTGGCAGTGATCTACTTATCTTTTTTGGATTGTTACCTGTTGCAACCACTGCTTTTTTGGTGATGCCCTATATGATTTATCATTGGATAAAAGAGCAAAAAAATAAACAGAATGATCCTCAACTTAGCGATGAGACCACAATTGAGGAGCTACAGCCTGAGCCTGTGGTGTGGATCAATTTAAATGTCTATCGCGCTTATGCACTCAATGCTTTGGGTGAAAATCATCTGATTATTGATGCGATTCGGGAGTTCAAGAGCCCTGAACTTGATGACAAATTATTGAATGGGTATGGCTTGCCTATTCTGAGTTATCGAATTTCTGATTTAGACGTCGAACAAGATGAAGAGGATGAATATAGCTTCAAACGGCAATACCGCATTCATCAATTGATTCTGACTCAACTCGAACAACAAACAGAAATACTCTGGGAAATTAGTGAGCATTTAAAAAAATCAGCGCTTTTCTACGATACTCAAATTAGCCAATCTTATCGTATGCATCCAGCATGGATTGATCCTCAGGCTGAGTATCATGATGGGGAAGAAGATATTCCTTCTGTGCAGCAAGTTTATCGACTGAATAAGCTTAAAATCCACCTGGTTCTCGCTGAAGAATTACTGCATGTTTGGGATGAACAAGATTCTGAGCAACTCATTTCAGACTACCTGAGTCAGCTCAATTATATTCCTGAAGTGTTTCACGTGGAACACCACTATTGGGGTGCTGAAACAAGCTATAGTGAATGGATTCATCTTTTACAAAGTATTGAAAAAGATGAGTCGTCTATAAGTCTTGTGTTTATCGTTGATTCCGAAATTGATCAAGATACATTGGATGAAAAGATTTGGATTTCAGAACAATATATTCCTGCAGAATATATTTCGAGCTGTTGTTTAGCTTCTCCTAAAATTCAAATTGAAAATGTTTTACCTACGAAAACATTAGATATTGCGATAAATGAAAAACAACTGAAACAGAGTTTAGATCGCTATAACATTGATCATCAGTTCAAAGTGGAAAATGAGCAGCCCTTTACAATTCTGTTGGATGACATTACTCAACTCAAAACACTTAAGAAAATTGAGCAAAATTTTGCCAATACGAATATTGAGCAACATCACTATTTAATGCTTTTTCCAACACTTGGGAATACACAAAGCTTAGCTAAAATTTTTGGCTTTACTCTCGCTTTTCAGCTTGATGATGCCTTGATGACAATGGTGTATACAACTCAAAACCCTGATGTTCAGACATTTATTCAAACCTATCAATCAGAATCACACATAAATCCTGAGCAGCAAAACGTTTAAAAATTTACGAAAAAATGAGAATACAATGCACACGATATTAGGCTATGTATGGCAGTACGTTTCAAACCCAAAGGCAATCATTGCATTGTCATTGTTTGTTGCCTTAGTGTCTGCCTATCACACGATACCTAGACAGTATTTCTGGCCGCTTGCGGTGGCTTATGTACTGGGTCTAATCGGTTATGGAATCTATTGGTTCATTCAACGCAAACGCCATGAGAAACAAGGGGAAGAATTGGCGGAAGCAATCGAAAAAGATACCCAAGCTGAGTATGGTAAGCAGAAGGATAAAGATGAACTGCAATTGGTTCATCAACAGATGAAGGATTCAATTCAGCTCATTCGTAAGTCAAAGCTGGGTGATAAAAAAGGGAATGCAGCGCTATATGAGTTGCCTTGGTATATGGTCATTGGTAACCCTGCTGCCGGTAAGAGTTCTGCCATTTATAACTCGGGGTTAAAGTTCCCATTCGAAGAAACGCATAAAAATGCAGTGTCTTCAGGTTTGAGTGGAACACGTAATTGCGATTGGTTTTTCTCAACAGAAGGGGTGTTGTTAGATACGGCTGGTCGTTACTCAGTCTATGCAGAAGATCACTCTGAGTGGATTGGTTTTTTGAACTTGCTCAAAAAAAATAGATCTAAAGCGCCGATTAATGGACTGATTGTCACCGTCAGTATTGCCGAGTTAGTTAGTCAAAGTCCTGAAAAATCGTTGAAACTCGCTAAAAACTTGAGAGCACGTATACAAGATTTGACGGAACGTTTAGAAATCTTTGCACCTGTGTATTTGGTGTTTTCTAAAATGGATTTGATCGCAGGATTCACTGAGTTTTTTGATTGCTATGATCAGGATGAATTTGACCAAGTTTGGGGAGCAACGCTGCCTTATAATCCAGATTCATCTGAAAATGCTGTTGATCTATTCGAGCATCATTACAATATTTTGTATGATGGATTGAAAAGCGTAAGTACGACTCATTTAAGTCGCCGTCATGCACAGAATATCTCACCAAGTGTGATGACTTTTCCGCTTGAGTTTAAGACTTTAAAGCCAGCACTCAAAACTTTTATAGGAACACTATTTGAGGAAAACCCGTATCAGTTCAAACCTGTATTCCGTGGTTTTTACTTCACGAGTGCCTTACAAGAAGGAACGATCGAGAGTCCAATGACGGAGCAAATTGCTCAAGAATTTAGACTTCAGAAAATTCCGAACAGCGAACATGGTATTCCACAAAATTCTGTATCACAGAATCATGGGTATTTCTTAAAGGGATTATTTTCAGATGTCATTCTGAAAGATAAAAACTTGGTGAAGCAACATATTAACCCAGCGAAAAAGCGCCAACGTTATTTGAGTTTTATTGCAGCTTTACTTGGGGTATCTGTAATTTTAGGCCTGTGGGTGTGGTCTTACCGTAACAACCAACAGTTGATCGCAGATGTTCAAGCCGATCTGAATAAAGTGATGCAAATGGAGCAGGCATCAGGTCAGCATTTGGCGACACAGCTCGACTCGTTACTAATTTTACAACAGCGTTTAGAACAGTTAGATCAATTTGAAGAAGATCGTCCATTAAAATTTGGCTTTGGTTTGTATCAAGGTAATGATCTGCGAGAAAAACTTAAAACCGAATATTTAAACGGTGTGCGACAAATTGTTTTAGAACCGTCTCAACAAAATATTGGCCAGTTCTTGCAACGTGTCAAAAATAATGAAGCGACACTAAAAGAAAATCACGTTAATGTTGAAATTCAGCAAGTATCGGCTAAACCTGCACAAAATGCTTTGGAACCTTCTGATTCGAATCCCCAAGATGCTTACAACGCATTGAAAGCTTATTTGATGATGAGCAATTCAAAATATATGGAAGCAAGTCATCTGAGTGATCAGGTTACGCGCTTTTGGCGTTCATGGTTAGATGCCAATCGTGGACAAATGCCACGTGGTGAAATGATCCAAAAAGCGGAGCAGGTGCTGACCTATACCATGACATTGGCGAATGATCCAAAATTCCCACAGTTGTCAGCGGATGCGCAATTGGTTGATCAAAGCCGACAAGTATTGTTGGCGGTGATGAAGGGTATGCCAGCACGTGATCGAGTTTATAATGAGATCAAAATGCGTGCTGCCGTACGATATCCAGCAGTGACAGCAGCTCAAATTGTAGGTGAGAACAATCGTAGTGCCGTATTAGGTTCTTATGCTCTTCCTGGGGTATTTACATATAAGGCATGGAACGAATATATCGATCAAGCCATTGATGAAGCTGCGAATAGTCCGACAGACAGTCGTGACTGGGTGTTGAACAGCAATCAATCAGATGACCTCACCTTTAGTGGTAGTCCAGATCAAATTCGTAAGCAGCTGACTGAACTCTATAAGAAAGAATATATCGCAGAGTGGCGTAAATTCTTGAATGGAATTTATTATGCAAAACAACCTGATTTTGCCCAGCAACATAAAACTATAGATTTATTGGGTGAGCCTCAAAACTCCCCGATACGTTTGCTGATTGAGCATACAGCGAAAGAAACCAATTGGGATAACCCTGTGGTTCAAGCGGAATTGGCTGCTCCACAAACAGGATTTATCGCTTGGTTTAAACGCAAGATTCTTCGTCAAGATAATACCAATGAAATTCAACGTGCAGCTGAGCGCGCTCAAGGTACTATCTCAAAAGAATTTAACGTTTTTTATCAGTTGGTTCGTAAACGTGATGATCAGCAAAATAAATCATTACTTGATGAGTATTTAGAAAATCTCGCACAGGTACGTAGTAAGTTCAATGACCTCCGAAATGCAGGGGATATTGGCCCAAATGCGATGGCTTTGGTAAAACAAACCATCAATGAACAAACCTCAGTATTTAATACTACGCAAAAACTTGTCGATGAAAAACTGACGGTCGGTCTGAATGATATTGACAATAAGCTCATTCAAAAGCTTTTGGTGAGTCCACTGACACAATCCTTTGCAAGCTTAATCACGCCAGCACAAGATGAGATTAATAAATTATGGGTGATGCAAGCTTATCAACCGTTCAATCAGACTCTGAGCCAAAAGGTTCCATTCAATACCTCGGCTTCAATCCAAGCGACGAGTAGTGAAATCGGTCAAATCTTCGGTGAGGGCGGTAGTATTGCCAATTTTGTTAAAGAAACGCTCGATCCATTTGTGATTCGTCGTGGCTACACACTGACTTCTAAAACGTGGAAAGACCAAGGCATTATCTTGAATCCACAATTTGTGATGAGTTTCCAACGCTATGTTTCACCACTTAACGGTGTAGCTACAGGTACTTTGTCACAAGGTTCTGCGCCTGCTGCGACCAATCAGTCCAACTTCCAATTCTATCCATTGTCTAATCCACAGTTGCTGTCTTATACGATTGATATTGATGGTCAGCGTATGGTCTTTGAAAATGGTATCCAACAGTGGGTGAACTTTGTTTGGCCGAATACTGGTGCTATTCCTGGAGCACGTATTACTGCAGTCGATCTCGAAGGGAAAACGCATACGATTTTTGATGCACCAGGTGAATACGGGATCAATCGTTTGATCGACTCTTCGCAACGTCGTGATCAAAATGGTGTCATCGAAATGACTTGGGCAAGTGCTCAACAACCATCATTAGCGGTAAAAGTAAACTTTCGTTTGATCAGTGGGAATTCAGGTCAAGGTGGAACAGGCGTTGGCTCTAATCGTGATTTAAACGGTTTGCAATTGGTTGATAAGGTGACGACCAACAAGGCGACAGCACGTGTGGTATCTGCTCAAAAGGCACCAACACCAGCACCTCAAGCTGAGAATTCAACGAATACGGCATTGCAAAATGCAACACAAGGAGCACAGCCATGATGTATGGAGTACAACTTAAGATGGATCATCAGTAGGAGGCGATATGTACAGTGTGAAAACAACGCCTTTGTACTATGGTAAGAGTCCTGCTCGTGGCGATTTTCTGAAAACCAAAGGACAGTATTCTTTGATTCAAGTGATTGATCAGTGGATTACTGAAGCACTTGAAATGGCAATGAGAAATCCAAACTTCGATCAAAATTATCAAAGTTTGGCATCATTAGATTTCTTTATTGCCAATCCGCGTGAAAATATGTTCTTGGTTGCAAACTTAGTGACCAGCCAAGACAGCTCAGGTCGTCAGTTTCCTATGGTGTTGAGTCACTTATTGGAAGTGGATGCACCCTACCAAAATTTGCTCTATGCACCTTATAGCTATAAGCCAGTTTTGATTGACTTATTTCAAAGAAACCGAGTGATTCGTCAAATTCGAGATGCTGATGATTTAATCGAAAAACTGGCTCAGCTCAAAAAAGAAATTCAAGTTCTTGATGTAACTGAATCAACCGCTTTTTTTGAAAATCATACCATGCATTCGTTTGCACAAATGATGAAAATATCGGTCTATGAGCTTGCACAAAGCATGATTGGACTAGGTCTTTTACTCCAACCTGTATTAAAAAATGGAACGAGTAAACTGAATAAGGTGTTAATTTTACCGATTCACAACCCTAGTTTTTGTTATGAAATCGCAGCATTCTGGGTTAGTTTAATTGCAAGATTTTTGCCAAAACATAATACCGAAGTGTTAATTGGTATTCTTCATTCAGAACGTCCAGTTTTATTATTTGGCTTTCAGGGCGCAGATATTGAAGCATTAAGTGATATTTTCAATCAGAACTTAAGCTCTGAACATTGGGTTTCATTGGTACAAGCACAGTGGATTGATCGCTATTTGGAGCAAAATGCAGGTCTTGCTGCACTCGAGCAATCTTTGTGCGAACGACAGTTGAGTTTAAATCAAGGAATGAAATTATTCCGACAGACTTTTATAGAAGAATAATGATGAAGAAAACCTTATTAAAGATTTCATTGCTTAGTTCGATATTGAGTATAAGTGTTATATCGTTTGCGAAAGAAATTATCGTTGAGGGAGTTGTTCCTAACGAGATGAGCAAACAGGCCATATTGAATAAAATGAAAGTGGTCTATAGCCAAGACCAAATTATCGATAAAATTCAGGTTCGTCCTGTCACTGCACCCAATGGATGGAGTGATTCCGTGACACAAGTCATTACACCTGATCTTAAAAAAGTTTCTCAAGGAAAATTGAGTGTAAGAGGAACACAAGTTGAGCTCACAGGTAAAGTCCTCAATCAAAATGATATCGTACCGACTCAAAATACATTTCAAAATTTAGTTGTGGCACCTTATCGCTTTAATGCACAGTTATCTGTGAATCATGCAGAACAAGCCATCATTGATAATGCTTTAAAAAATCGAATTATTGAATTTGCTTCTGGAAGTGCCACACTTTTACCAGCAGGCACACAAATTTTAGACGAAATGGTGGTTGCGCTAAACAAAGTTCAAGGCAAAAATGTCAAAATCATCGGACATACTGACAGTCAAGGTAATCCACAGAAAAACAAAGAATTGAGCTTGCAACGTGCGGATGCAGTAAAACAATATTTGATTGCCAAGAATATTTCACCTTCACGATTAAGTACAGCGGGTATGGGTGCTGATGAACCTGTTGCAGACAATGCAACGGAAGAGGGTCGTAAGAAAAATCGAAGAATCGAGTTTGAAGTTCAATAAAATATTATAAAAGGAACAAGTGTATGGCTTTCCCTTATATTACGATTGGCTCTCCAACCACTGGTGGTGGGCAGGTTATTTCAGCAAATAGTTCTTTCTTAATCGAAGGTAAGCCAGTTGCTTGTGTAGGGGATAAGGCCACCTGTCCTAAACATAAAACGGTGACGACAATTGTTGCGGGTGACAGCAAAATGGTTATTATGGGAAAACCCGCCGCACAGCATAATTCACCTTTGGCATGTGGATGCAAATGTATAGGGAATCAAAGTTTAACGGTTGGACAAAATTAGTTAATTCATTGGGATCTGTATCTAAAAAGAACCCTCTAATTTTAGAGGGTTCACTTTTTCAACTATAATTTTATCTCGATCAAAGTGTCTTCGGTATTTGTAATCGCGCACCTACTGATGATCTGAAGATGATTATTACGCACTTACATATTGCACAATTTTATCAAACGCAGATTTAAGCGCTTTGTCATCGAATTCATTGCCTTCGAATGTTTCATTGCGATTGCGTGCAAAAATATCGCGAATCTCAACCACGGCATTTGAGTCGACTAAACCTAATTGCGTAGCAACTTGACGGATTTGATCGATAGAGCGAGAGCCATTACTACCGCCATAACTGACATAAGCAGCAGGTTTTCCATTCCACTCTTTACCTAAATAGTCGAGTGCATTTTTAAGTGCAGGGCTGTATCCATGATTATATTCAGGACTAATAAATATAAATGCATCACCTTTCGTGATTTGAGCAGCCCATTCTTGTTGCTTAGGTTGATCATATATACCCGTTAGTGGTGGATTTGCTCCAGCGAAAAACGGTAAATCCCATTCTTTTAAGTCCACAATTTCTGTCTTAATCGTGCTGTAGTTATATGATGAAATCGTGTTTTGAACCCAATTTGCAACTTTAATGGCTGTGCGGCCTTCTCGAATGCTTCCCACAATAATTTGAATATTCACCAAATTTATCCTTCTAACTGTTATCACACTGACTTTAAAATGTTTTTTTTTAAAGGTAGATCGAAAATGTATCTAAAAAAAAGCGCCATAAGGCGCTTTTTTATGTACGAATCAGGCATTACATAATTTTGATGCCTTGCTGACCTGCTGGTGTTACTTTGAAAATTTCAACTTCAAAAGTAATGTCCTTACCAGCAAGCGGATGGTTAAAGTCGACCTCAGTGATATCATCACCAACCGATTTAACCACACCATATAATGACTGCTTTGCTTTATCTTCAAACTCAATCATTTGACCTTCAGCAGGACGTTGCTCAAATTTAACAGTATCAAATTTTTGCACGTTCTCTTGGTTCCAAGGGCCAAAAGCATCTTCAGCAGGTAAACTTACTGTACGACGGTCACCCGCGCGTAAGCCAAATAAAGCTTTTTCAAAACCAGGCAATAAGCTGCCATCACCTATCACGAGGCTTACAGGTTCTTCGCGACTACGGGTATTATCAATTTCAACACCATTTTCAATGGCTACTGAAAAGTGTAAATGTACTTTTGAACCCGCTTCAATGCGAGTATCTTCATTTGGATTAATAAAATTAGTCATTTTGCGCTTCCGCACGTTGAATACGATGTTTCTCTAAGAAAAAAGTATCGATCAGCATTAAGATGGTACCTAAAGTAATGGCACTATCTGCAAGGTTAAAAGCAGGGAAGTGGCTATTGTTATAGTAGACATGAATAAAATCTACAACATAGCCTAAACTTACTCGATCAATAAGATTACCAATCGCCCCACCTAAGATGAGTGCGATGGCTAAAGGCAATACTTTCATGTTTTTTGGCATACGCATAATCCAAAACACAAAAATAACCGAGACAATTCCTGCAAGTGATGTAAAGAAATAACGTTGCCATCCACCGGCATCGGACAAGAAACTAAAGGCAGCGCCGTAGTTATGTAGTAATGTCCAATTTAAAAAAGGTAAAACAGGTACAGGGTCTGCATAAGTCAGATGTGTACTTGCTATCCATTTAGTCCATTGATCCAAAATAATGGCAACAATAGACAATCCTATCCACCACAAATTGTGGGGATAGAATTGGAATAAACCTTTTTTATTATTTTGTGGATTAGGCATATTTTCTCTCTTCGCCTTGACCTGTAGGGAGGTTAATAATACAACGACCACATAGTCCTGGATGTGATGGATGTGTATTCACATCAGGCAGAACATGCCAGCAACGAACGCATTTTTCTCCGTCAGCAGCAGAAACTTTCACATTCAAGCCTTCTAAGTCAGATACTTCACCTTGTGCTGCATCGAAACTATTGACTATCACTTGTGAAGTAATGAGAACGAAACGAAGTTCATCGCCTAATTTGTCTAGAACGGCTTTAAGTTCATCATTCGCCCAAAGCTCAACCTTAGCAGACAAGTTTGAACCCACAGTTTTCGCACCACGTGCTGCCTCGATAAACTTATTTACTGCCGATTTCACATTGATCAATGTTTGCCATTCAGTTTCTGATACGACATTGGCACTTGATGCAGTCGGAATATCATACCATTCAGCAGTGAAGACATATTTCTCAGTTTGACCGGGAATCAATGGCCAAGCTTCTTGTGCGGTGAACGTTAAAATAGGTGCCATCCAACGTACAAATGCTTGAACCAAATGGTACAACGCAGTTTGTGCAGAACGGCGTGCTTGAGAATCTGCTTTGGTGGTGTACTGACGGTCTTTGATAATGTCTAGGTAGAAACCACCTAAATCGTTGATACAGAAATTCGTCAGCGCACTTGTCACGATATGGAAGTTCATATCTTCGTAAGCTTTCTTAATGGTTTCTTGCACTTCTGAAGCACGTTGCAAGATGTATTGATCAAGTGCAATCAAATCATCAATCGCTAAGCAATCAGTCGCAGGTTGGAAACCATTTAAGTTTGCTAACAAGAAACGCAATGTGTTACGAATACGACGGTAACCGTCTGAGGCACGGTTAAAGATTTCTTTACCTGCGGTCATTTCATAACGGTAGTCTGCAGATGCAATCCAGAAACGAAGGCCATCAGCACCCATATCTTTAATGATGTCTTGCGGTGTGATGACGTTACCGATCGATTTCGACATCTTACGGCCTTTCTCATCGACCACGAAGCCGTGTGTCAACAAGCCTTTATACGGTGCGCGTTCGTTGATTGCCATTGAAGTCAACAATGAAGATTGGAACCAACCACGGTGTTGGTCTGAACCTTCAAGGTACAAATCAGCAGGGTCTTGTAGCTCTTCACGTTCACGAAGGACTGCAAAGTGTGTTGTACCTGAATCGAACCATACGTCTAAAGTATCTCGAACAGCGTTATAGCAATCTGCATCATCACCGATGAATTCGCGTGCATCACGGTTATACCAACCATCAATACCTTCTTGCTCGATTAACTTCGCAACTTCTTCAATCAATTCAGGTGTACGAGGGTGTAACTCGTTAGTATCTTTATGAACGAAGAATGGAATTGGCACACCCCAAGTACGTTGGCGAGAGATACACCAATCTGGGCGACCTTCGATCATCGCTTGAATACGGTTTTTACCCCAATCTGGTACGAACTCAATATCATTTTCAATCGCGTTCAATGCACCTTGGCGTAGACCTTTGGCATCCATGCTGATGAACCATTGTGGTGTCGCACGGAAGATAATTGGAGTTTTATGACGCCAGCAATGCGGGTAGCTATGCTTGATTACGACATGTGCCCAAAGCTTGGTTGCTTCAGTCAATGCTTCAATAATTTTTGGATTAGCTTTGTAGATGTGTTCGCCCGGGAAGATTGGCGATGTTGGTAAATACACCCCATTACCACCGACTGGGTTTTCAACTTTTAAGTTGTACTGTAAGCCAACTTTATAGTCGTCCACACCGTGACCCGGAGCCGTATGTACAGCACCTGTACCGCTACCATCGGTGACGTGCTCACCCAAGATCACTGGCACTTGGCGTTCAGCGATTAAAGGATGTTGAAGCAGTAAGTTTTCAAGTTTAGAACCTGTGAATTCAGCAAGCACTTCAAATGCAGTGAAACCATAACGCTGAGTCGCTGACTCAACCAATGATTTTGCAAGAATGAAGTTTTGCGCAGATCTTTCTTCACCAGTGGCTTTCACCAATTGGTATTCAAGTTCAGCGTGGAGTGCCACTGCTTGGTTAGCAGGCATGGTCCAAGGTGTTGTGGTCCAAATCACGATGTCGGTACGTTCAGCAATGTCTACACTCAAACGTGCAGAAAGGTCAGCTAAATCAACAACGCTGAAACCCACATCAATTGCGTCTGATTTTTTGTCTTCGTATTCAACTTCAGCTTCAGCCAATGATGAACCACAGTCTAAACACCAGTTGACGGGTTTAAGACCTGGTTCGATATGACCTGCTTTGGCAATAGCACCCAATGAACGCACGATGTCGGCTTCTTGTTTAAAGTTCATCGTTAAGTACGGATTGTCCCAATCACCAAACACGCCCATACGCACGAAGTCTTTCTTTTGCAGTTCAACTTGTGTGTAAGCATATTCACGGCAGGCTTTACGGAATGTAGAAGCATCTACTTTTACGCCGACTTTACCGACTTTTTCTTCAACTTTAAGTTCAATTGGAAGACCATGACAGTCCCAACCTGGTACGTATGGTGCATCAAAACCATCCATTACTCGGCTTTTAATAATGATGTCTTTTAAGACTTTGTTAACCGCATGACCTAAGTGAATTTGACCATTTGCATATGGAGGGCCGTCATGAAGCACATATTTTTTCTTGCCAATACGCGACGCACGAATCTGCTGATAAATGTTGTCGGCATACCACTCTTCTAACCATTTCGCTTCACGTACTGCGAGATTTGCTTTCATCGCAAAGTCAGTACCTGGGAGGTTTAGCGTGGCTTTATAGTCCACTGCATTTTCAGGAGTTTGCTTATCGCTCATGCAAGTTGTCTTCCAATTTAATCAGTCTAAAGCTGACGCGTTTTACAAAAATTAAGGAGTATTAATAAGGAAAGTTGGGGTTGTTTCGGCGAAACTCAAGCAGTTGCTCAACATCATCATCGATCCCAGCTTTGAGTGCTTCTAGCGAAGGATAATTCTTTTCGCCATGAACAAAGTTCAAAAATGTTACCCGCATTAACAGGCCATACAGATTAGCAGAAACATCAGGGAAATGTACTTCTAATCGCCACTCTGGATGTTCCTGTTCGATGGCTGGTCGGGTGCCGACATGTCCTGCACCGAAAAGGGCTGTAGCCTTATAACCAGCGATACCTTGATATTCGGCATTTTCATTGCGAACTTTGTCTTTTAACGATTCTGTTTCACAAATCACTTCAACACCATAGATGCCATGCAAACAGGGTTTATGGCGGTTTAGACGAACATTGATAGTTGGAAAGTTAATGGTGCGACCGATTTGATCACCATATTGAACACGACCCGTAATGCTATACGGGCGACCAAGTAGCTCCGCAGCTTTTTTAAGATCACCTGCAGCCAAAGTTTGGCGTATTAAGGTGGAGCTAATACGCTCGCCATTCAGTTCAACGTTATCTAAATCGGTGACTTGAAAACCATAATCGCGCAAGAATTGGCTATTACCTTGTCGGTTTTTCCCAAAATGATGATCTTCACCGAGTACCAGACTTTGGGTATTCAGTTTGTATTTTAGAATATCAGCAAACTCTTCCGCACTTAAATTACGGAAAGTGTCATCAAATTTGGCAACAACAATATAGTCGATACCAAGTGCAGCCAAATGTTCCACTTTTTCACGTAATGAACTAATTCGTGGTGGTGCATCGTAACTTTTAAAATATTCTAAAGGCTGTGGCTCAAAAATCATCACCACAGTTTTTAAATCTTGTTGTTGTGCAATGTCTTTTAATTGCTGAACCATCGCCTGATGACCCAAATGAACACCATCAAAATTGCCAATGGTGACGGCAGTTTTGGGCAATTGAAAGTTGGGCGCTAAAGCATTCAGACGGAGTAGCTTCATGGGCGAAATGGTGACTAAAATTAATTTGGGCTATATATTGCCATATTCTCACAGTTTCGTCTTGTTGTTGTGTTTTTATTCAATACTTTTCTTATTCTAGATCAAGACGCTTGAGTCATTAGATCAAAGAAACTTTTATTTCGGGATATATTTTTGTCTAATGTATTCCATTCGAAATTTAATGAGTAAGTGATGTCTGATCTAGCCCTAATTATGGCCTTAGCAAGTGAATCTAAAGGATTATTCGAAGCTGAAAATATTGCAGTACATTACAGTGGTATTGGTAAGGTGAATGCAGCATTTAAAGCATTTGAAGTGATTCAAAAAACGGGATGCACAATTTTGCTGAATTTAGGAACAGCAGGAAGTTCGCATTTTGATGCACATTCCTTGGTTGAAGTAACGACATTTGTACAGCGAGATATGGATGTTTCACCGCTTGGCTTTGAAGTTGGTGTTACACCGATGGATCAGGAATTTCCCGAAGCGATTAACCTAGAGCCGTATTTTCAACATCTTCCCAAGGGCATTTGTGGGACTGGCGATAGCTTTGAAACTGGTGAACCTAAGGTGCCATGTCAGTTGGTTGATATGGAAGGATATGCGCTCGCCAAAGTATGTAAGAAACTTGGCGTTCGTTTGATTTCCGTGAAATACATTACAGATGGGGCAAACGACACCGCACATTTAGATTGGGAGGAGAACTTGTTGTTGGGCGCTCAAAAATTATTGGCTTTATATCAGAGTATGGAACACTAAATTTTGAAGATTTTGGCGACCATAGAAACTATGGTCGTATGCCAGAGATCAATCTCGAAGAGATTTAGATAAACCAATTATGGTCGAGGTAAAATACCGTATAGCATCATATGGACTGTATGCTCGATGGTACGTTGATACATGGTGCGATTCCGTAAGGTTTTTCCCGTTACCATTTCAGTTTGGGTGCTAAAATCAGCATAGTTTTGTGTGATACCCCAAAGGTTAATAATTAAAACCTCAGCATCGATCTTGTCTGATATTTTGCCTTGCTCTTGCCACGTGGAAATGACTTTAGATTTACGTTTGAAGAGTTTTTTTAATGGGCCTTTCAAAATTGGCAGGATATGTGGTGCGCCTTGGATAATTTCTAAAGCAAATAATTTTGATGCCTTATGTTGAGTACGGGAAACCTCAATCTTTTGCATGAGATATTGCGTGATCGCTTCAGCAGGCTCTAAATCAGCTTCCAACATTTGCAGTGGAGCTAACCATTTTTGCATGACAGTAGTCAGCACTTCGACATAGAGCGCTTCTTTATTTTCATAGTAATAGAAAATATTCGATTTGTGCATTTCCGCGAGTTGTGCAATTTCATCTAAGCTTGCACCACTAAAACCATACACAGAAAACACATCTAATGCAGCAGCTAAAAGCTGTTGACGTTTTTGCGTACTCTTCTTTTGTTCCATCTCGTCAGTAAATTATAAAAAGGAACCTCAAATTGTACGGTAAAACGTGCGATTTGTGCACAAGGATTAGGGCATTTGCAAAAGAATATGAAGAATAATTGTGTAGTTAAGTGATAAAACTAATAATAAGACACATGTACAATTTATTTGATAAACAAATACATATTACTCATGTGGGAAATGCTGATCGAGAATATCTTTTAATTTAATTAAAAAAAGCCATTTATCAGTACGAAAAGTGTCTAATTTTCCGACGAAAATTAGACACTTCCATTTACCTTATTCAACAATTCAGAATGTCATATTTTGTATCGCTTAAGTTGAAAGTACGGCTTCTAAAACTTGTTGTTCAAGCTCTGCAAATTTGACATTTTTTTGTCGCGGTCGTGGTAAATCTACTTTGAACTGATGTGCGATATGACCTTTATCGAGCAAAATAATACGATCTGCTAACTGAACAGCTTCACTGACATCATGTGTGACTAAGATGGTGGTGAAGCCTTGTTCTAGCCATAGTTTCTCGATTAAATTTTGCATGTCTAAACGCGTAAGCGCATCTAAAGCCCCCAAAGGTTCATCAAGTAATAGTATTCGAGGGGTATGAGACAAGGCACGTGCTAGCGCTGCTCGTTGACGTTGTCCACCTGAAAGTTGTGCAGGCCAAAGTTCAGCTTTTTCATTTAAGCCAACTTTTTCCAATAATGCGTCAGCCTTATCATGCTGGGATTTATCTAAGCCCAATTGCACATTTTTTAAAATGCTTTTCCATGGTAATAGGCGAGGATCTTGGAACATGACGCGGATGTCATCAATGGTAATACCTTCACGAAAGTTCAGTGCAGATTTAAATTTAATCTCACCATAACTCGGTTGTTCTAAATCCGCGATTAACCGTAACAACGTACTCTTACCACAGCCACTTCGACCCACAATGGCAACAAATTCACCAGGTTCTATATGTAGGTCTAAATCCTCTAATACTTTAACTTTGCCATAGAACTTGTGCAGTTGTTCAATATTGATTTCTGCACCGATCTTTTGTGGAGCTGATCTGGCATGATCTGGAATGACATGTTCATCAGCGAGATTTGAAATACTTAAATCAGTCATACGCATTCCTATTTTTTATAGCCTGGATGCCAGCGTAATAAATATTTTTCTAAGGCAACCGCGAGTACATCCGCTAATTTACCAAGTAGGGCATACAGTAGAATCCCAACTAAAACGACATCTGTTTGTAAAAATTCACGCGCATTCATGGTCATGTAGCCAATTCCAGCTTGTGCCGAGATGGTTTCAGCCACAATTAAAAGAACCCAAACTAAACCTAGTGCGAAGCGCAAACCAACTAAAATGGAAGGAAGAGCACCTGGTAAAATAATTTCTTTGTATAAATGCCAGCGTGTTAAACCATAACTCTTGCCCATCTCGATCAACTGAGGATCTACAGATCGGATACCGTGATACGTATTGATATAAATTGGGAAAAACACGCCAATCGCAACCAAAAATAATTTGGCAAATTCGTCAATTCCAAACCATAGAATCACCAATGGAATTAAAGATAAAGCTGGAATATTACGGATCATTTGTAGGGTCGTGTCGAGTAACGTAGAGGCTACTTTAGATGAGCCATTTAACAATCCTAAAAATAATCCTAAGCCCCCACCAATCAGCAAGCCAATCAGTGCACGTCCCGCACTGACTTGGACATGTGTCCACAGTTCACCACTGAGCAATAGATGCCAAAAAGCTAAAACCACTGCGGTTGGAGCAGGCAAGACACGGCTTTCTAAAATGCCAGTGACTGAAGCCAGTTGCCAAATCACAATAAGAAAAATGGGTACTAACCAAGGCAACAAACGTTGCCCCAGTTGTTTGATTCCTCGAGAGAGAAAACCTTCAGGTTTAACCACCTTGGTTTTGCTCAACACGATAGAATGTTTTTGAGTTTTATCTACCGCTGTTGTCATGCCGGCTCCTGAACCTGATCTCCTTTTTTATTTTCTTCAGGAGTATAGTTATTCGCGACAATCTCACCAAAAGGACCAGTCAGATTAGGTTGAGTCAGTTTTTGGCGTGTTTCTAATGGTAGAAGAGGGAATACCAATTCAGCAAAACGAATTGATTCTTCAAGGTGCGGATAACCCGAGAAAATAAAGGTATTAATGCCTAAATCTGCATATTCTTGGATACGTGCCGCCACAGTTTCAGGGTCACCTACTAATGCCGTGCCTGCACCCCCACGGACGAGACCTACGCCAGCCCATAAGTTTGGTGACACTTCAAGTTTCGAGCGATCTCCATTATGAAGTTCAGCCATACGACGTTGACCAACAGAGTCCATTTGTTTAAATTTTTTCTGTGCCGCAGCGATGGTTTCATCATCAACATACTGAATTAATTCTTCAGCAGCTCTCCATGCTTCCTCGTTGGTTTCGCGGACGATGACATGTAAACGAATACCGTAATCTAGGGTGCGACCTTTAGCTGCCGCCTTAGCGCGGACATTTTCAATTTTTTCTTTAACCGCTGCTGGAGGCTCTCCCCAAGTTAAATAGGTATCTACTTGATCAGTTGCCAGTTCAACAGCATCATCAGAAGAACCACCAAACCACAATGGTGGATAAGGTTTTTGGACGGGTGGATATAATAATTTTGCATCGTCCACGCTTAGACGTTCACCATGGAAAGTGAAGCTTTCACCCGTATGTGAGCGTTTTAAAATTTCGCGCCAAATCGTAGTATATTCAGTCGCAGTTTTATAACGCGTTTTATGATCTTCATAGACGCCGTCACCTTTTAACTCTTGCTCATCACCACCAGTAACCAAGTTCAATAGAACACGGCCATTTGAAAGACGGTCAAAGGTTGCTGCCATACGTGCAGCCAGTGCAGGAGTGGTTACCCCTGGACGCAAAGCAACGAGAAATTTAAGATTTTTGGTGGCATCAATTAAACTTGCGGCAGTCAACCATGGATCTTCACAAGAACGACCAGTCGGGATAAGCACACCTTCATAACCTAGATTATCCACCGCCACAGCGATTTGTTTCATGTAGGCATGGTCGACAACACGTCCGCCTTTGCTTGTACCTAGGTAGCGACTATCACCATGAGTAGGAATAAACCAGAAAATTTTCATTACTTAAGTCCTTAATATGAGTTACTTACCAGTCCATACGACTTGGTTAATTTGTATCGGTTTAGGAATGATTTTGAGCTCAGCAAAGCGATCAGCCAGTTGTTGCTGATCTGCAATGACTTTCGCGGTTAAAGGTGCTGCATAAGATGGACGAGGTCGGCGCTGAACAAAGGTTTGGCTCACATTCGGCTTTAAACCTGTTGTTTTGGCAAAAATCGTTGCTGTAGTTTTTAAGTTCTTTTGAACCCATTGATCAGCAAGATTAATCTGTTCAATGACACCTGAAATCGCTTGAGGATGTTTGTCGATAAACTTGCCTGAAGCGAGATAGAACGTGTAATTCGGGCTCAGCCCTTGTCCAGTAGTCAAAACTTTTGCTTTATCTTCAAGTTCAGCAGCAGCGTAATACGGGTCCCAAATGGCCCATGCATCAACAGCACCTTTTTGGAATGCTGCGCGTGCATCAGCAGGACTTAACCAAATTGGTTTTACATCGCTCCATTGCAAACCTGCTTTTCGGACGGCTTGGACCAA
The DNA here is from genome assembly GCF_900109815.1 of Acinetobacter sp. DSM 11652. Taxonomy (NCBI): domain Bacteria; kingdom Pseudomonadati; phylum Pseudomonadota; class Gammaproteobacteria; order Moraxellales; family Moraxellaceae; genus Acinetobacter; species Acinetobacter sp. DSM 11652. Next base: position 234,456 of record NZ_FOBK01000003.1, on the reverse strand, counting down.
TAGATAATGTGAACTAGAGCCACGATGTACTGCGACACGCTTGCCTTTGAGGTGTTTAAGCTGAGTAATTTTGGATTTTTGCGGCACTAAGATTGCTGAAGAAAGTGGCTTCGCCGCCTCATAAGCAATGTAATGCAAAGGTTTGTTTCCTGCTTGCGCATAAACAGGGGGGGTATCACCTGTTGCACCAATATCCACTGAACCCACTGCAAGTGCTTCTAAAATTTGAGGACCACCAGGGAACTCATTCCATGTAATTTTGGCATTGGGAAATTCTTGCTCAAACAGTTTTTGCTGTTGAGCAATCACCAAATTTACGGAAGATTTTTGGAAGCCAATGCGTAATTCTTTCACTGAGGGATCAACAGCCCATGCAGCTGAGCAACCCAACATCGCACAGGCAAATAGCATCGTTGTCATTGAATGACTTGAGGTTTTAAACCAAGTGTGTGCTGTATTTCCTGATTGATATTGAGTCATGTTCATCACCTTTTCATGTTGTTATTTGGGTGTAGGCGCAATAATTGCGGCCTGAATATTGATTTTGTTTGGAATCAATTTCTGTTGATGGAATACATCGGCAACTTTTTGCTGATGTTGAGTAACTTCAGTACTAATTGGATAAACGCCGAAGCTTATACGTCCAATTGAGGTTTGAAGAATTTTGTAATCTAGACCTGTAGGCTTCACGAGCAGTTGAGCGGCTTCATCTTTATTGGAAGCAATCCAATCAGATGCTTCATTAAGTTCTTGAACAACGGTTTGTATAATTTCAGGATTCTGTTCAACGAACTTACGATCAGCCATATAGAATTGGTAGTTATTGGCATGCCCTTCGCCAGAAGCGAGAACACGTGCGCCGATTTGATGCTCTGCCGCTGCAAAGAACGGATCCCAGATTACCCATGCATCGACTGCACCGCGCTCAAATGCTGCACGAGCATCCGATGGTGGTAGGTAAACCACTTCAATATCATCAAGCGTCAAATGATTCTTTTCTAAGATCTTCAAGAGAAGATAATGAACGTTAGAACCTTTGTTTAACGCTACACGCTTACCTTTAAGTTGTTGAATATCTTTGATGTTCGAATTTTTTTGAACAATCAACGCTTCAGCGCGTGGAGTCGCAGGTTGATTTGCGACATAAGCCAAATTTGAATTCGCTGCTTGGGCAAAAATAGGGGGTGCTTCACCGACTTCACCAAATGAAACACTGCCGACATTCAAACCTTCTAACAGTTGTGGTCCACCTGGGAACTCTACCCATTTCACTTGAATGTTTTGATCCTTCAACGCGGCTTCTAATTCACCACGTTCTTTAATCACGGGCAGTAAGCCATACTTTTGATAACCGATATTTAACACTTGGGTTTTATCTTCTTTTTTTGAGTCGCAACCAGTGAGTAGCAAAGCACCTGTTAACGCAGAAGACAAAATGAGTGTTTTTTTCCAAAGATTAGCGTTAAAGCTGCTCATATTGAAAATCCTGAAAACTTAAAAATAAAAAAAATCAAAAAAATAAATGCGTCATGTAACGCGCCTAAGTTAATGAATTTTCTATTTCGTAAAAAATAAGAATTCAGGAATTCCTAATGAATAAAAAAGATAAAATTAAAAGAGAAAAAAATATCTAAAAAAATGCAAAAGGCTCAATCTAAGAATAAAGATATTTTTGTTTCTAAGTTTATGAAATATATAAATATATATTAAAATATTCAATTGTGATAAGGATATGATTTGTATGAATATATCGAATGATTGTGAACATAGTTCAACTAGGAATATCGATATATAAAAGAAAGATAAAGCAGTTCATAAGGGTGCAATAAAAAAGCCACTTTAGAGTGGCTTTTTACAAACAATTGAGTTTCTTTGGAAATTATAAAGTGCCTGACGCGCTTGTGGTAAGTCATCCACCGATGCTTTGACAAACCCTTGTTCCAAAAACCAATGTGCGGTTCGTGTCGTAAGAATAAATAACTGTTGGATATTAGACTTTTTTGCTTTCTCTTCTAAATAGTGCAAGATTTGGCTACCACGATTTGATTTGCGGTAACTTGGATGTACTGCCACACAGGCTATTTCTGCAGAACGAATTTCATTTGATTCAGTTGGTATTGGATATAATGCTGCACAAGCCAGAACCATACCGTCACGTTCAATCACAGCGAAATGATCAATTTCATTTTCCAAGCGTTCTCTAGAGCGGTATACCAAAATGCCTTCTTGTTCTAATGGGCGTAATAAACTGATTAATCCACCGACATCCTGAATCGTCGCTGTGCGGACTTCTTCATAATGTGCATCGGTGATCATCGTGCCATGCCCATCACGAGTAAATAATTCTTCGATTAATGCACCATCATGTTCATAAGATAATAAATGAACGCGGTTAACGCCATTTAAAGAGGCTTCCTTGGCATTTTGTAAATGCAATGCCAATTCATAATTTTGCTCTAAAGCAACGTCAATATGTTGATCTAGCTGATGCGGGGTCACTTCGCGCAACAACTGCTGTGGGCTTTGCATTAAACCTTGTTCGGAACCGAGAAAAATGAGTTTATCGGCACCGAGTTGGATAGCTGTTTTGGTCGCCACTTCTTCAGCAAGCAAGTTATAAACTTCACCAGTGGTTGAATAACCTGAGGGGCCAAGCAATACAATATTGTGATTGTCCAAATGTTTTTGAATCGCATCTGCATCGACTGAACGCACTTCACCGGTAAGTTGAAAATCGATACCGTTACGAATGCCATAAGGTTTAGCTGTTATAAAATTACCAGATACCACATCAATGCGAGCACCATACATAGGTGAATTTGCAAGTCCCATAGACAATAAGGCTTCGATTTGTAAACGGATTGAGCCTACGGCAGACATGACCGCACCTAATGAGTCACGTGTTGTTACTCTACGATGATTATGAAAAGGACTATCTAAATTCTTCTCAGCAAGATTTGCACTGATTTGTGGTCGTGCTCCATGAACCAGAATGAGTCGAATGCCGAGAGAATGTAAAAGGGCAATATCATGAATAATATGTTGAAAATTTGGTGATTGAACTGCTTCGCCGCCAAACATTAAAACGAAGGTTTTATTACGATGGGCGTTGATATACGGCGCTGAGTTTCGGAACCAATGCACATATTGCTGTGTCATATTTTGAGTTGTATCTATTGAGTCCGATTGCATGCATGTACCGATAGAAGCGGGAAGTGGTCATCAGATTCTAAACAAAAAAATGATTTTCCACACCTGCATTAAAATAAAGACATAAAAAAGCCCAAACTGAGTTTGGGCTGAGTGCAGGGAAGATCAATTTGAGAAGATCTAGGAATAAGCTTATCCGATGATACGCACGATGCGATCTGTACGCTCATTCACTAAGACATAGTCTCCATTAATTTTGTACCACTGCTGGTTACGCGCCGCTTTAGGTAGATTCTTCGCTTGACGATCACTTAACTCAAATTTTGAAGAGTTGAATTGACGTGGTAACTGTTGACCTACTCGCCATTGACGGCTTGGATTTACATTTTGGAAGCCACGATTTTGTTCATAGCGGTCATGTTGATATTTCCCAGGCTGACCTTTATTCCAATGCGCTGGTGGTGGAGTTGGTTTTGAATAGTGACGACCATCGTCATGTGGACCAGCCATCGCAGATGTTGCCAATAAACCACTCATTGCTAATGTAAGTACTGATACTAACTTTTTCATGTGGGATACCTCTAACTTTGTTATTTATCCGATATCGCTAAAGTACAAAATGATTTGAGATAAACCGTGGAGAGATATAGTCAATTTGTGAAATGTATGAAGAAGTGATGAAGATGAATGATTAGGATTGAACTCAACAAAAAACCCGACATGAAGTCGGGTCGATTTAAACGTCAAAATTAATCTTGCTGGATTTTCAAAATGCTATTGCTGTTTGAATCCACCAGAATAAAGTCATTATTCACTTTGTACCATTGTTGGTTTTTACCAGGTTTTGGTAGGTTATGATCTTTATATTCGGTTTTATAACTATTGCCACGATAGTGTTGAGGCATGACGTAGCCAGTTTGCCATTTATGTTGACGTAAACGTTTTACGCCACGCTCTTCTCTGTTTTTACGACGATCTTGGAACTCTTGATCTGATGAAGCATCATATTGAGTACGTTTCTCAAATCCTTTACCACGTTCACGTGAACCTTTATCTTGGTAGTCATCAGAGTAAGGAGCAGCATTGGCAATATTTGCTGTAAATATTGCACTTAAAGATAATGTCAAAACTGTCATAATCTTTTTCATATTCCGCCCTCGTTGACCTTATAAATTGGGGTTCACACTAATGTACTGAAAAAATGCAGAGAAACTGTGAAGATAGAATGTAATTTAGATTAAAAATAACGAGATAATAAGAACATATTTTAATAGGAATGAAAATAGAAACCGATGCTTTAGCTGAGCAATCAATGCTTTGAGCAATTTTAAATTTTGAATCCTAATATGATTTTTAAATTGTAAATATTTTAATAACACAGAAGATGATTTTCTTTTAAATAAGAAAAATCATCTGATCCGTTTCATCTCAGTGCCACTGATTATGATATTCCTGCAATTGTTGAATAGCTTCGATAATGATCCACGCAGTTTCGGCATGATCTAAACCTTGAACTAATGAAGCATCCAACTGTAACTGTTCGATCGTTTGGATCGTTGATAATTTTCGAGCTTGGTCTGCCATATTATTTCCTTATAAAAGTGTTGAATTTCATGGCATTGATCATAGTTAAAATTTATAAATATAAAAAACCGAATATTTTTCTCAATTTAATCTGATTATTCGATTAATGTTCGAATCAAATGCTTAGAAGACAGCATAATTTTTTATATCGATAAACTTAGCGTATGTATAGACTTTTGTTATAGTAAGAACAATTTTAAAGCAACACTAGGAATAGGTTATGTCTGTCGCTCCGCGTATTGGGATTTTAGGTGCTGGTGGCCGTATGGGTCGTACATTGATTCAAGCAGTTCAAGATGCTGGTTATCAATTAGCAGCAGCGGTAGAGCGTCCAGGCAGTAGCCTTATTGGCGCGGATGCAGGCGAATTAGCGGGTATTGGTACACTTGGTGTGAAAGTCGTGGGTGATATCCAAGATGTTTTAAATGATTGCGATGTATTTATTGATTTTACTGCACCAGTTGCAACTGAACAGCATTTGAAACTGTGCCGTGAGGCTGGTGTTGCATTAGTGATCGGTACGACGGGAATGAACGATGAGCAAAAAGCATTTTTAGATGAAAGTGCAACGATTGCTCCTGTAGTGTACGCAGCAAACTACTCCGTAGGCGTGAATGTATCCATTAAACTTTTAGAATTAGCATCTAAAGTCTTTGGTGACAGTGTCGATATTGAAGTGATCGAAGCACATCATCGTCATAAAGTTGATGCGCCATCAGGTACTGCTTTAATGATGGGTGAGGCGATTGCTGATGCATTAGGTCGTGATTTGAAGCAAGATGCTGTGTATCACCGTGAAGGGCATACTGGTCCTCGTGAACGTCAAAGTATTGGTTTCCAAACCATTCGTGGTGGCGATATTGTGGGTGAACATACGGTAATGTTTATTGGTGAAGGTGAACGTGTAGAAATCACACATAAAGCCACGAATCGCATGAATTTTGCTGCAGGTGCAGTACGTGCCGCTGCTTGGGTTGTAGGTAAAGCACCGAAAAAATATGACATGAAAGACGTTTTAGGCTTCAACGATATCAAAGTTTAAGTTTAAAAATACTGCGTGATCATCTAAATAATAATGTTAAATATGAAGAATAAAAATGAAGAAAATTTCTATGATCTGCTTGCTTGTCAGTGCCATTGGCCTGACAAGCCAAGTTCAAGCCAATGAAGCCTCTCGACTCACCATTAACAAAAACAATATTAAAGTGTGGACGATGCAAAATCCTGATCATCCTGTGTTGTCCTATCGTGCTGAAACAGTAGTGGATGCTTCACTCGAAAGAGCAGTTGCAATAGTTTTGGATGTGGAAAATGCAAAATCATGGGTACCCAATGTCGGTTCAGCACAGGTGATTTCTCAAGATTTGAAGCAAGGGGAATTTAAACTCTACATGGTGTTAGATTTTCCATTTCCTTTGAAAGATCGAGATCTGATTGTGCAAGGGAAAATGTATAAGGATTCAAAAGGTATTGTTCATATTAAGAATAAAGCTTCGCAAACGGGAAAATCGAAGAATCCTCAGTATATTCGGCTGCAACACTATGTTGGAGACTGGAGCTTTGAACAGATTGGACCGAATAAGGTGAAGGTCAGCACTTCAGGATATGCGGATCCAGAAGGTGCAATTCCACAAAGTGTGACCAATATGTTTGTACAACAGCAGCCTTATCAAATGTTGCAAAAAATGAAAACTGAATTAGCAAAATCTCAATCTGCGCAGATATCGTTACCAGATATTTTGAAATAATGACTTTATATCAGTCATTTAATCATTTTTCAAAGTGTAAGCTGTAAATTGCTTTAACTCTGCTGCTTGAGGCAAATGAAAACTCAAAATTGGTTGCTTAGTCTTAGACGTCTGATCCAATAGAAAAACTTGATAGATTTGTTTTTTGGAATCATCACATTGAAAATTTAAATTTTTTTGTGTGGGGCTATTGAGCTTGACTGCATGATCAGAAGACACGGTGTAGAGGTAAATTTTCTGCTGATCTGGAGATTCAATACTTTTTGTAAAACGATAATGACTGTTGTGTGTCACTTTTAAGAATCCATCAATTAACGATGTACAAATAAATTTTTGCTCAAGTGCAGCTTGATCGATCGCACGCTCTGGTTGGCAAGCTGTCAAAAGTGTTACCAAGGGTAATATCAAATATAATTTATCGTTGTTCATGTGGCCTCCTGTGTTTTTTTAGCTGTAAGACCATCATAAATTTGCTAGGTTTATAGATACAGATACACACATTTTATAAAAATGAGCACAGTTCATGTTTCAGTATCAAATCTTAGCCAAACATATCAAACAGAAAATTCTGAGTGGAGAACTGTGTTCAGGACAGAAGCTCATTTCTCTTCGGCAATTTTCAGCATTACATGCCGTCAGTTTAAATACAGCAAAAAATTGTTATACATTATTGGAATCGGAAGGGCTCATTACTGTTAAAAATAAATCGGGTTATTTTGTTCAACATTTGAAATCCAGAAACGATCCGCCAGTATTGCCTTATCATCGTGAATTTGAAGTTGAAGCAAAGGATATCAGTAACTTAGATTTGCAAATTGAAATACAGGAGTCTTCAACCAATAATCGATCAATTCATTTAGGTGCAGTACAAATCTCTCCAAATCACGTGCCTGTAGACGCAATCCGAAAGTCAATTCAACGTGCTTTAAAACACAGTCAACCTGAAGATTTCCTTTACAGTAATCGACAAGGGCATTTGAGATTGAGACAAGCTTTATCAGACCATTGGGCTGAAGATGGGTTTTATATCAATCCAGACGAGATTTATATCACCAATGGCTGTATGGCTGCGTTATCACTCGTGGTTCAGCTCTTGACCAAGGAAGGGGATGGCATTGTGATTCCAACCCCAAATTTTAATGGTCAATTACAGTTGTTAGGGACACTGAAACGCAAGTTGATTGAGATACCTGCAAATGTGGATGGTTTTGATTTAGAACGTCTAGAAAGAGCTATGCAGCACCCCGATACCAAAGCCTGTCTATTGACTGTGAATTATCAAAATCCACTAGGATTTGAGCTTTCAAATCATGATAAGCAGAAAATTGTGCAATTGGCTGAACAATATCAATGCTATGTGATTGAAGATGATATTTATGCTGAATGTAGTTTTAATTTACAACGACCTTTACCGATTAAGCATTGGGATGAAGCAGGCTATGTCATTTTATGCAGTTCAATATCAAAATCATTGTCCAGCGCATATCGAGTAGGTTGGTTTTGTTTACCGCCAAGGCTTAAACATTTACATCGTCAAATTGTCATTCAAAATGTCAGTGTGAATACACCTTTGCAATTGGCTTTGGCTGACCTGATGTATAGTAGAGCCTATCGTGAGCATCTACTTCGATTAAAACCAAAATTAAATCATCAAGTTGATGCATATCGAAAAACGATATTAAACGCTTTTCTCGGGATCGATATTGGGTTAAGTCAGCCGGATGGTGGTTATGTTTTATGGCTGCAATTGCCGACACATATTGATGGTTTAGAACTCTATTATGCCGCACGTCAATATGGTATTAACATTGTTCCCGGTGATGTTTTTGGAGAAGAGCGCCGTTATAAAAATTATATTCGCTTAAATGCAGGGCATGAACTGACTCATGAAATTCATGACTCCATCGTGTTTTTAGCGGATTGGGTGAAACAAAAAATGAGGTCATCATCCCAAGCACCTTCTTAAAAAGATTATGGCGCTAAACTAAGCTTTTTAAAGCAGTGATTTTCATGATCATCAATCATTCCTACCGCTTGCAGATAAGAATAGATAATGGTTGGACCGACGAATTTAAAACCGTTCTTTTTTAGAGTTTTAGACAGTTGCAGGCTTAATTCGCTTTGTGTTGGTGCTAAGCGATAGTCTGGCACAGAATGAACTTTGGGTTGATGCCCTACAAAACTCCATAACCATTTGACCATATCAGGCATGATTTGGCGCATATTCAACCATGCTCGAGCATTATCTCGAATCGCCTTTAGTTTACCTAAATGACGAATTATGCCCGGATCTTGTGCTATTTCGATTAAATGCTCATCTGTAAAAGTCGCAATTTCTTCAATGGTGTATTGAAAGAAATGATATCGATATCGCTCGCGTTTTTTTAAAACAATAACCCAAGCGAGTCCTGCTTGCTGACCTTCTAAACAGAGCATTTCAAATAAGGTGTGTTCATCATATACAGGCACACCCCATTCTTGATCGTGATAATTAATATAAATCTGCTCATCGGAGCACCAGCCACAGCGTTGAATCGTCATGCGAATGCTCCAGAGTGATCAAATGGTAAAAGCAACCCACTGATCGTTTTGATTGTCCCAAAAGAACAACTCTGCTTGTTCTAAATCTGAAAAATTAATCCAGAAATCTTTACCTGCTTTATCCGCAAAACCAGTGCTAATCAACAGAGCTTCTTCAGTAATTTCCATAATCCAGCCCTGATGGCTTTGTCCATTTAAGACAATACGTTGTTGATTGCCAGATTCTGCAAATTCAACTAGACGATTAATCAAGGCTTCTGACATGAAAACTTCCTAAAAATAAAAACTTTAATTTAACGTAAATAAGGGTATGGATTGACAGGGCCTCGACCGCGACCATCTAAGTAAATTCCATAATGTAAATGAGGGGCAGTATGTCGAGCATTACCCGTATTGCCGACATAACCAATATGGTCACCTCGTCGCACGAAGTCACCCTCATTGAGACCTTTTTTATGCTGATCTAAATGCGCATAATAATGCCAAGAACCAGCGGGTCCTAAAATCCAAATGACTTTCCCACCCAGCTTATTATCGCGCATACTGCGAACAATTCCATCAGTTGCACTATAAACTTTTGTACCACGAGCCGCCAAGATATCAATGCCTTCATGTGTTCGACCGTGACTTCGTGATGCACCCCAAGTGTCTGTCAGTTGTCTCGCTTTTACACCTTGTACTGGGATAGGTAATTTTCGATCCAAAGGAAGCATATGTAAGCGAGCAACGAGGGTTGGATCAAGCGGCGTTTGTTTTGGAGGTTGGCTACTGCAGGCGACAAGTAAAATAGCTACACTTAGGATGATGTAATGTCGCAAATACTTAGTCACTCGAACTCCTTGATATGATACAGCCACACTTATTTGAATCGACTATGTCACAAATTCACGGCTGAGATCAATTTTTTCATCGCAGTTGGAATGCCCATTTCTGTTACAACTTGTGGAGCGAGCCATTCACCTCCTAATTCTGTTTGGAGGTATTCCATCTGGTCGAGATCAACATGGAAAATATGTGCATTCAGTAACCAGGTAAAGTGGGTGAAACTGTGTGAAATTTGAGTTGGTAATTGATTACTCACCAAACCATATTGCTGAGTCAATTGACTAAATTCTGAAGTTTCATCAATGATGGGTAAGGTCCATAAACCACCCCATAAGCCTGAATGCGGACGTTGTTGCCATAACCATGTATTTTCAGTACTTCGCAGTAATAAAACATCCGCAGTCTTTATAGGCACTGCTTTTTTTGGCTTTTTAAATGGTAACTCTTGTGTCAGACCCTGCTTTAAAGCTTGGCATTCTGACTGCATTGGACAGTACAGGCAAAGTGGTTTTTTAGGAGTACAAATTGTTGCACCCAAATCCATAATGGCTTGCGTGTAATCATGGTTGCGTTGTTCAGGACAGAGTTGCTCGGCTAATTCCCACATTGCACGTTCATGGACAGGCTTTGATAAATCATCTTCAATGGCAAAGAAACGTGCTAAAACACGCTTAACATTTCCATCCATTATCACGCCGTATTTGCGTAATCCAAGTGACATCAATGCACCAGCAGTTGATCTACCTATTCCTGGCAGGGCCATCCAAGCTTCTAAAGTCTCTGGAAAATGTCCATTTTGACTTACGATTGTGGCTGCTTTATGCAGGTTGCGAGCACGCGCATAATAGCCTAGACCTGCCCAGTAAGGAGCAACTTCATCCCAAGTAGCACGACCTAAATCGGTGACCGTCGGAAAGCGCTCAATAAAACGATCATAGTATTTCAGAACAGTTTTCACTTGGGTTTGCTGCAACATAATTTCAGAGACCCAAACTTTGTAAGGATCATCTGCGACTTGCCATGGCAGGTCATGTCGACCATGTACATCAAACCAATCCAGTAACGCAGTTGAAAAAGAAAACATGAAAATACCATTAATACAATCTGTGCTCAGTATAACCAATCTAGGCAAAGACCTTTTAAAAAAGCATGAAAAAAGGCGCATATTGCGCCTTTTTGTAAAATCAACATTACTCTTGAATAATGCCCCAACGACTATCTAATTTAAGCGGTTGGTTTTTGTAACGAGGAATAATATGGATGTGTAAATGTTCCGACTCTTCATCGCCAAAAACTTTGCCATCATTAAAAGCGATATGAAAGCCTTCCGGATGATGACGGATTTTTAACTCGTTACGTGCCAGTTCTAACAATGACTGTAAACTTTTACGCTCTTTATCGGTAATTTCAAAAAAAGAACTCACATGACGTAAAGGAATAATAACGGAATGTCCTTTAGTCAACGGCTGCTGTTCTGGCAAAATCACACCGAATTCATTTTTATCAATCACATCATATTCATCGTGATTGCAATAAGTACATTGTTCACTCATCCTTATATTCCTCTTATATTTTATCTTCTTTCTTCAATAATCTTAGCGCTAATAAACTTTGAAAGTAATTAATCTAAGTGACGCGACAGTAACTCATACATCGCAGCTAAGCTTTTTTCCTCAGCTTCAGCGTTATAACCGAGATCTACATCATTGGCTTTTGCCCGTTCATCAGCTTGTGGATTGCTAAAACCATGTTTTGCATCCTCAAAGATAATGACCTCATGTGGCACCTGAGCTGCAAACATTTCTTCTTTAAATTGTGCCACATCATCTAGCGTGACCATGCTATCTAGCTCACCATGCAAAACCAGAATTTCAGCTTTTACTTGACCTTGTTGAGCAGGTGTTTGCGCAGATAAATTAGCATGGAAGGTAGCAACTGCTTTTAAGTTCGCACCAGAGCGAGCAAGATCTAAAACAACTTTTCCGCCGTAACAAAAACCAATCGCAGCTAATCGAGTTGCGTCAACTTCAGGCTGTGCAGATAAAGTGTCTAACGCAGCTGTAGCGCGTTGTACAATCGTTTCAGGCTGTGCGAAAGTTTGCATCATCCACTCATTTGCTTGAGAAGCTTCAGTGGTTACCTTTTTGTCGCCGTACATATCAATGGCAAAAGCAGCATATCCTTGTTCTGCAAGTTCTCGAGCACGTTGTTCTGTATATTCATTACGACCCCACCACTCTGGGGCTACAATAATACCTGCAGCTCCTGAAGAGTTTTCAGGTGCGGCAAAATAACCAATCAATTGAGTACCATCTGCCGCTTTATACTGAATTTCTCTTGTTTGAATTGCTGAAGTCATTATTGAAAGTCCTTTCGTTTATGAAAATCAGCAAAGATTAAAGCATAAATGTTTTCCGAAGTGATGAATTTGTAATAAGAAAGTAAAATCAAATGTGAGAATTTATGAAAGATTGGAATATATAAAACGCGTATCAATGAACAGATAAAAAGAAATAAAAAAGAAGAAGGAGTACCTTCTTCTTTTCATCAATCTTGTGTTTTCAATTTAATCTAGTGATTTAGAACACTAGACTTTGCCTCTTGAGATAAAGCCTACAATTGCGAGAATCACTGCAATCACAAGTAAGATAATTGCGAAATCTTTAGATAAGCCTGCTACACCACCAAACCCTAGCAAACTTGCTATCAATGCAATCACTGCAAAAATAATCGCCCAACGGAACATTTTGATTCTCCATAAATTTTTATTAATGTTCATTCAGTATAAGAAAATAAACTGAGCAAAATGTATACAAAGGGTATTTTAACGTAGAGTATTGATATTCTTTAGTTAATCAACTGTAACTGAGATTGATGAAATTTTATGAGAATTATTAGTGATATACTGACTCAAATTTTTGATATTTAGCTGAATCATGAGCACATCTTTACGCCCTGAATTTTGGAAACATTATTCACTGTTTGAAATGAACCAAGCAGAATGGGAGGCACTGTGTGATGGTTGTGGTATGTGTTGTTTGGTTAAATTAGAAGATGATGAAACCGAAGAAATCGCATATACCAAAGTTGCGTGCAAACTTCTAGATTGTCAGACGGGGCATTGTTCAGATTATGAAAATCGTCAGGTGCATGTACCTGACTGTATTCAGTTAACGCCTGAAAAATTACAACAAATACGCTGGCTACCTCCGAGTTGTGCATATCGACGTATTAATGAAGGTAAAAAGCTACCGAATTGGCATCACTTGGTGACAGGCAATAAACAAAGTGTGATTAGTGCTCGAAAATCTGTAGCAGGTCGTTGTATATCTGAACAGCTTGTTAATGAAAATGAAATAGATGAATACATCGTGCGGTGGGTACGCTAGTACATTCAATTGCTAGACAACACATATTTTGTAATATAAAAACACTTTTAAAATGATCATTGCCGTTTAATCCTTGAGACTGATATTCAAGGATTTAAAAAGGGAAAGGCATGTTAAAAGCTGCAAAACTGATTTGGATTGTTGGTTTGAGCGGAATCATAATGGCGTGTCATGCCAATCAAAATAAAGCCAGTGAAGCACAGAATCCGCAGGAATCAACAGTCAAAAACGAGAATTCAAAAGCTCAAGAACAACGATATCAAGTTGAAAAAATTGCTCTATTTAATGAACCATGGGCGATTGCAACTTTACCAAATGGTCAACTGTTAATTACAGAAAAGTCAGGCATACTTAAGTTGTTTGACCCACAATCAAAACGTAGTTTTAACGTGGCTGCTGTGCCTCAAGTTGCTTATGGCGGACAAGGTGGGTTAGGTGATGTTTCGATTCATCCTAATTTCAATAATAACGCTTGGTTATATCTCAGTTATGCCGAAGAAAAAAATGGATTGTTTGGTGCAGTGGTAATCCGAGCGAAATTGGATTTATCGAATATCGAAGCACCGAAACTGACGGATATCGAACGCATATGGGAGCAAGTCCCTAAAGTGTCGGGTCAGGGGCATTATGCACATCGTATAGTGTTTGACCAGCAAGCGAATTTATGGATTAGTTCAGGGGAACGGCAGAAGTTTCAGCCTGCACAAGATATGCAGTCTAATCTAGGTAAAATTGTATATTTGTATGATGATGGTCGTGCTCAAGAATCTAATCCATTTGCCAAGCAAGGTGGTGTCTCAGCGCAGATTTGGAGTTTAGGTCATCGTAATCCTTTAGGTATGGCATTTGATCATCAAAATCGTTTGTGGGTGGCAGAAATGGGCCCTAAAGGTGGCGATGAGTTCAATCTTATTGAAAAAGGTAAGAATTATGGCTATCCAATTGTATCTAATGGTGATCACTATGATGGGAAACAGATTCCGAATCATGAAACGCGACCTGAATTTATAGCCCCTAAACTTGATTGGTCTCCAGTGATTTCACCCTCGAGTCTGATTTTTTATAAATCTAACTATTTTCCACAATGGAAGAACAAAGCCTTAATCGGTGGATTATCATCGAAAGCCATTATTGTGGTAGATCCACAATCTGAACCTGTACGAGAAATTCAGCGCTTGGATATGGGGGTTCGAGTACGAGACTTGCATGAAGCGAAGGATGGCACAATTTGGGGAATAGAAGATGGACCGCAAGCTTATTTATTCAAATTAAAAGCAAAACTCGAATCTGAGTAAAATGAAAAATGTTGAATAGTGATGGTTGTTTTGACTATTAATATTGGAATTTGACTATTACATAGTAGACTAGTCAACAGCACTTTGAGATCTATAAAAAATATGTCCGATACACAAATTCCGCTACCTGAACGCTTACGTCCACGTGATTTGTCTGAGATTATCGGACAAGATCATTTACTTGGTGAAGACGCACCTTTACGTCAAATGATCGACCAAGGACATTTACCTTCGATTATTTTTTGGGGGCCTCCAGGGGTCGGCAAGACCACCATTGCGCTATTGTTAGCTCAAGCTGTAGATCGTACTTTTATTAGCTTGTCTGCACTCAACACTGGTGTTAAAGAGCTTCGAGAAATCATTGGGGAAAGTGGCGATCTCATTGTGCCAGTGGTTTTTATTGATGAAATTCATCGCTTTAATAAATCTCAACAAGATGCCTTACTGAGCGCAGTAGAAAAAGGCAAGATTACTCTGGTTGGTGCAACCACAGAAAATCCTTCTTTTGAAGTCAATAATGCTTTGTTGTCGCGCTGTCAGGTGTATACGCTGAATGCATTATCTGAGCATGATATTCAACATTTAATTGAACGTGCACTCAAGCAAGACCAATTTTTGAAAGACCGTCATATTCACATCGAAGAATATGATGCATTAATTCAATTTGCCGCAGGCGATGCTCGTAAAGCACTCAATTTATTGGATCTCATTGCGAGCACATTTGAAGCTGATGTTGAAAATATTGTCACCAATGCCATCGTGGTAAAAGTAGCTCAACAAAATATTGCGCGATATGACAAATCTGGTGAGCAGCACTATGATTTAGTCTCAGCTTTCATTAAATCAATTCGTGGAAGTGATCCTGACGCTGCACTATATTGGATGGCGAGAATGTTAAAGGGGGGGGAAGATCCAGTCTTTATTGCGCGTCGGATGTTGATAGCCGCTTCGGAAGATATTGGAAATTCTAATCCTAATGCGTTGTTATTGGCTGGGGAGTGTTTTAGGTCCGTTCAAGCGGTTGGGATGCCAGAATGCCGTATTATTTTAGGACAATGTGCAGTGTATTTGGCCACAAGCGCGAAAAGTAACAGCACTTACTTAGCAATCAATAAAGCATTAGAGTTGGCTGAACGTACGTCAAATCTTCCAGTTCCATTGCATTTAAGAAATGCTCCAACCAAGTTAATGAAAGAGCAGGGATATGGTGTAGATTACTTATATCCACATCACTATCCAGAACATTTCGTGTTGCAGGATTATATGCCTCCAGAGCTGAAAGGCACCAAATTGTACGAATCAGCTCGTAATAAGCGTGAAGTCGAAGCAGAGCGTTTACAGCAGCGACGTTGGCAGCAAGAGCAGCAACAACAATAAAAAAAAAGCCCAGTTCTATAGGAAGCTGGGCGAAAAGCGATTCATCTGGTCGGCAACTACAGTCTCTCTCTTGAGCCACCAACTCCTGTAGTTGCCTGGTATAAAAATATATTAGTTGAACTTAGTGATATTGTAAAAACGATCATTTTAATAAATAGCATTAATTTATTCGATTAATGGGGGTAAATTTAAAACAAAAACAACAATTGAGTTTTTTAATGATCAATGACCCAAATTTGTCATCTTATTTAAATATCGATTCGATAAATTAATAGCATTACCAATGAGGAGAGAGCATTGGTAATGCGACTTAACAAAAATAATGAATGTATAACAATAATTTGAAAATATAAAAATAATATCAACAGATACAAAAAAGCCGAGTCATATGACTCGGCTTTATTTTATCTAAATTTTGATTTAGATATCAGAAAGGTCAACACCGATACGTGTAGCAACTTCTTCATAAGCTTCAACCACACCACCTAAACCTTGGCGGAAACGGTCTTTATCTAATTTTTTCTTGGTATCTTTGTCCCATAGACGGCAACCATCTGGAGAGAACTCATCACCAAGAACGATACGGTCATGGAACACACCAAATTCAAGTTTAAAATCAACTAAAAGCATGTTGCCTTGAGCAAAAAGATCTTTTAACACTACGTTTACTTGGTGAGTTAACTCTTTCATACGCTCAAGTTGTTCAGCAGTAGCCCAACCTAAAGCAATGGCTTGAGATTCATTCACCATTGGGTCGCCCAAAGCGTCATCTTTGAAAAATAATTCAAATGTAGGTGGTGTAAGTTCTAAACCTTCTTCAACACCCAAACGACGGCAAAGCGAACCAGCTGCATAGTTACGGATTACACATTCAACTGGAATCATGTTTAACTTTTTAACCAAAACTTCGTTTGGTGTTAAAAGTTTTTCGAAATGAGTTTCGATACCTGCAGCTGCAAGTTTTTCCATGATAAAGGCGTTAAAACGGTTGTTCACCTTACCTTTGCGATCTAGCTGTTCGATTTTTTCGCCATTAAATGCTGAGGCATCATCACGAAAGACTAAAATCAGGTGGTCTGCACTATCGGTTTCATAAACGGATTTAGCTTTACCAGTATAGAGCAAGGTTTGTTTTAACATGGTGGAACCTTTTTCAGAAAAAATATGCCTAGAACGACTAGGCTGGCCAGTTTTGATAAATCTGGGTTAACAGGCTCGCAGCTTTTTGTTTGTCTGCAAACGCGTTAGTTGGGGTAAACACGGCCAAGGTATGACTCGAACCTACAGATGTCAGTTTAAGCACTAAACTTTCACCATCCACTTGAATTGTCGCGGAATGGGGATTCTTAGGTTGATTGACAAAGTTGTAGTTGAGGCTACTGAGGGTGGCGATTGTGTATTGCCAAATTGTAGCAGAATTTCCGTCAATTTTGATCAACGGATTGCCATTTCCATCAGTTAAAAGTTGTGGACGACCGACAGCAGTTGATTGTTCACTCTCAACAGGATTAGAAACGGTTGGTGCCACATTAGGACGAGGTAGCTCAAAACGATTACCTCGCTTATTAACCATTTGTGGCGCATTGTCTATTGCAAGCTGTTCAACAACAGGCGCTGGATAAAGCGGTGTTGCTGGTCTAACCATTGAACCTTCAGGGAATTTAAGCGGGGCTTGTGCAGTAGATTTTTTATAATCGAGTGAACCATTATCGATACCAATCGTACTACAACCGACCATGCTGAGGGCTGAAAGGGCAAGGGGTAAACCAAAACGTAGTTGCATAGTTGTTAAACTCTTCTTTAAATAATGCTCGCAGCTTTTAATGCATCACGCAGTGAAGCTCGATATTGTTCTGCTAATGGAGTAAGTGGTAAACGGATACCTGTACCAATTAATCCCATTTCATGAAGTGCCCATTTCACAGGAATTGGGTTTGATTCACAAAATAGAATTTCGTGTAAATTTGCAACTTGATCATTAATTGCTTTTGCTTGAGCTGCATTACCCACTAAACCAGCGGCACACACTTGGCTCATTTGCTTTGGAGCAACGTTAGCGGTCACAGAAATATTACCTTTCGCACCATGCTCAATCAGTTGATATGCTGTTGCATCATCACCTGAATAGACCACCATATCTTTGCCTTCAAGTGCTTTTAAAAGCTCAGCACCGCGAGGAACATCACCTGTTGCATCTTTAATCCCTACGATTTGAGGAATATCAGCAAGACGAACTACAGTTTCATTGCTCATATCAACGCCAGTACGGCCAGGTACGTTATAAAGAATTTGCGGTAAATCAACAGCTTCAGCAATTGCTTTGTAATGCTGATACAAGCCTTCTTGAGTCGGTTTGTTATAATATGGCGTTACTAAAAGTGCAGCATCTGCACCAAGCTCTTTAGCTTCTTTGGTAAGCTCAATCGCTTCATGCGTTGAGTTTGCGCCTGTGCCGGCAATAATTGGAATGCGTTTATTGGCTACACGAATGATTTCTTTGATCACTTGAGTGTGTTCAGCCATGCTTAAGGTCGAAGCTTCACCTGTTGTTCCCACGGCAACGATACTATTTGTACCTTGTTCAATGTGCCATTCAACAAGCTTCTCGAGACCCTTCCAATCAACAGTTCCATCTTCAAACATTGGAGTGACGATTGCGACGATTGAGCCTTGAATTACCTGAGCTTGCTGAGTAGTCATTTTAAAACACGATCCTATTTTTCCATCCAGTGAAGGTTGAGAAGCGAAGTTTGGATGGGTATGTATTTTGATTTATATCACGATCCAATATGCCTGCATACTGGATAATGCGTATGCAAATTATGAACTAAGCAACCAATAAGAACAATATGAATTCACTTCAGTCAAAAAAAAGTTTAGTTAAAACAAGTAACTTTTTTTAAAAAAAGCAATTTTAAGACCTTATGGTTAGGCATTTAAATAACAGTGAAGATAGATGTTCGTCTATGAAAGTATTGCGGATAAAAATGAAAATTCGAACTAAAATCTGACCAATTTACCCTGAATTAATAGCTTATATCACTTACATCAGATTTAAGATGTATGTATATAAAGGTGAATAAACTAATAATTTTTAAATTATGTGATTATTATAATTTATAAAACGTCTTAATTTTTTTACTTAAAGGTTAAATTATTCTAATACTTACAGATTTTATAATAGATTTTTCTTGGTTTTTTTTTAAATAAAAAAAATAATTAATCGTTTTGAAGACTAGAATTTATTTTGGTTGGCAAGAGGTATGAAATTTAATCTTATTTTGATTACATTTTATTACACCATTTGATAACTCTCACTTTCATTGACTTACATAGATAATCGGGCATCGGACTCAAATGCTGATGAGAGAGGGAAGTTCAATGCAAGAATCAGTAAGTAACAAACATGCAATTTTGACGGTAGGTATCTGCTTCCTCATTGCAGTAATTGAAGGCTTAGATATTCAGGCTGCAGGTATTGCAGCTGCGGGTATTCGTGAACATTTTGGTTTAGATAGTTCACAATTAGGTGTGTTTTTTAGTGCTGGTATTTTAGGTCTGTTACCTGGGGCACTGGTAGGTGGGCGTATTGCGGACCGTATTGGTCGTAAAACAGTTTTAATTTGGTCTGTTGCTGTTTTCGCTGTATTCACTTTATGTACGGTATGGGTAAATAGTTTTAACAGTTTATTGGCTGTACGTTTCCTTGCAGGTGCAGGGCTAGGTGCAGCAATGCCAATTCTCATCACTTTGGCTTCTGAAGCAGTAACCCCACAAAATCGTGGTCGTGCTGTAGGGCTAATGTACTGTGGTATGCCTGTCGGTGCTGCGATCTTATCTTTAATTGCAAGTACAGATTTCGGTGCTAATTGGAAAAATATTTTCTATCTTGGTGGTTTATTACCATTAATTGTTATACCAGTGATGATGAAATTCTTACCTGAATCTAAAGAATTTTTGAAAACGCAAAATAGAACTGAAGCTGAAATTGCAGAAGCTCCACAAGGTTCGTTTAAAGATTTGTTTAATTCACAGAATCTTCTTCGTACGATGTTCATCTGGTGTAGCTATTTCTTCACGCTCATGGTGGTTTACATCATGCTCAGCTGGTTACCTTCTCTATTCCAAGAATTAGGTTTTTCGAGAAAAGAAGGTGCGACAGCGCAATTCTACTTCATGGTAAGTGCTACTGTAGGTACTGTGATTTTAGGTGTATTAACTGACCGCTGGAAAAAAGCTTATGTGATCTTGTTAATGTACGGTGGTATTTTGGCTGGCCTTCTTGCGTTGAATGCAGCAAGCTCACTCACACAAATGTATTTGGCTTCAGCATTGGTTGGTGCTTTCGTGATTGGCTGTCAAGGTGTGCTTTACGCATTTGGTGGTATTGTGTACCCAACAGAAGTACGTGGTACAGGTGTTGGTGTAGCATCGGCAGTAGGTCGTATCGGTGCTATGCTTGGGCCAGCAATTGCAGGATCATTGTTAACGGCAGGATTTGGTGCAGCAGGCGTAATCTCTGCAGCAATCCCTTGTATTATTATTTCTGCGATCTTCATGTTAATGTTGGTACGTCGTATCCAGAATTAAGACAAAAACATAGATTAAAGCCTGCTTGATGCAGGCTTTTTTTATAGAGTTTTCTTATCAAATTTTCTACTCAAACAATTGTAGTTCTCATGATCCTATGCAATAGTCCCTAACAATTTCAAAAATATTGGGAGCTGAAAAGGATGTTCCAACCACAACAAAGTGCACTTATCGTTGTTGATGTTCAGAATGGATTTACCCCTGGGGGAAATTTGGCGGTAGCGAATTCAGATCAAATTATTCCAACCATTAATTCGCTTGCTCAGCATTTTGACAATGTTGTCCTTACCCAAGATTGGCATCCTCAAAACCATATTTCATTTTTTGAAAACCATCCTGGAAAGTCTGCTTATGAGACGATTGAATTAGCTTATGGTCGTCAGGTGTTATGGCCATCACATTGTGTGCAGGGTACACATGATGCAGATTTCCATCCAGAGTTGAATATACCCAAAGCGCAGTTGATCATTCGTAAAGGTTTTCATCCGCATATTGATAGTTATTCTGCCTTTTTAGAAGCTGATCATCGAACATCGACTGGCTTAGCAGGATATCTGCATGAGCGTGGAATTCGTGATGTCTTCATTGTCGGGATTGCCACTGATTTTTGCGTGGCTTGGACAGCAATTGATGCTGCAAAATTAGGTTTTAATAGTTATGTCGTGTCAGATGCGACCAAAGGCATCGATTTAAATGGTTCTTTACAACATGCATGGCAAGAAATGCTTGCACAAGGTGTGAAACGAATTTACGCCAAAGAACTAATGACTCTCAGGCATTCAGCGCAGACCATTTAAAGGTCATGGTTCAAGATCATACGTCGTTAATCCAATAAGTGAACTTTTTAAATGAAAGCCATCAATCAATTCTTGCAGAAAACCTTTGCGCTGTGGGTACTCCTTTTTGCAGGAATTGCCATGTATATGCCAGAAGCTTTTATTTGGCTTAAGTCTTATATCACTTGGATGCTCGGGATTATCATGTTTGGCATGGGAATGACCCTGTCGTGGGAAGATTTTAAAAGTGTTCTCAGTCAGCCTAAGGCGGTTGCCATTGGGGTGGGTGCTCAATTTATAGTGATGCCATTATTGGCATGGGGCCTGTGCATAGCATTTCGATTACCCGCTGAAATTGCCATTGGCGTACTCCTTGTTGGATGTTGTCCCGGAGGTACAGCATCTAACGTCATTGCTTATATGGCAAAGGCAAATGTGGCTTTGTCCGTCGCGTGTACCTCAGTTTCAACGATGTTAGCACCTTTGCTGACACCATTGATTTTTTATCTCTTAGCGAGTCAGTGGATCGATATAGATGCGGTAGCAATGCTTGTATCGGTAATGCAAGTGATTTTGTTCCCTATCATTTTAGGGGTGATCGTGAGCGGTCTATTTAAGCAAAAAATAGATCAATATATTGAAATGATGCCTATGGTTTCAGTCATCGCGATTGTATTGATTGTGGCTGCGATTATTGCTGGAAGTAAAGTGCAAATTTTACAGTCAGGGTTACTGATCCTTGCTGTTGTAATTTTACATAATGGATTAGGATATTTTATAGGTTATTGGGCTGCAAAATTATTGCAGCTCAATCAAGCAGATGCTAAAGCAGTTTCGATAGAAGTAGGGATGCAAAATTCTGGCTTAGGCGTTGCTTTAGCTGCTGTTCATTTTGCGGCAACCCCCATTACAGCACTTCCAAGTGCAATTTTTAGTTTGTGGCACAATATTTCTGGACCCGTCTTGGCAAGTTATTGGGCGACGCGTGACAAAGCTCACCTTAAAAAACATGAATATGACGATGATGTGATTAAGTAGCTGATTTTATTTCATTAACTGATCTAGAAATTCTTTTTCAGTCATGATGTGAATACCATGTTGCTTTAAAAGCGCTGCTGTAACACCGTCCGCATTTATTTTTGACCCCGAAAAAGAGCCATCATAAATCTGACCAAAACCACATGATGGACTTTTAGCTTTCAAAATCGCATGAGTAATCCCATGTTTTTTCGCAAAAGCTAAGGTCTGTTTGGCACCTAAAATAAATGCTTCGGTAACATCTTTTCCCGAAAGATCAAATACTTTTGCATGGCCACTCAAAACATCGGAGCCTGTTCCTTTTTGAATTTCAGCAGGGGCTCTGGGAGTGCTAAGTCCTCCAGAAATTTCAGGGCAGATTACGACGGCCTGATCGGTATCAATCAGCGTTTTAATTTTTTCTTGAAGGCAATGTTGACCATCGTAGCGAACTGGATGTCCGACTAAACATGCACTGATAAGATATTTCATTTGATAAAAAAAAGACCGATAATTTTCATTATCGGTCTTTTTGTACAAAAGTAATAAAGTTTCATACTGATCTCAATCTATCTTATTGATATTTCAACTTCGTAATAAGTAGAAGAAAAAATAAAGTTTCATACTCAGCTCTATCTTTTCTTCTATTTTTACTCTTTATCGAGTAATAAAGTTTCATACCCAAATAAGAGGTCAATAGTTAAATTCTTCGAAGAGAGTCCATTCGATTTCCATTGTTTCTAAAAGCTCGCCATGCTGACCTAATTTTAAATAATATGGTGCAATATCGCCTTTATTCAAAATAATGTAACTTCGGTGATCGTTTTCTCTACTGTCTGGCTCTTCAAAAGGCATAGGCTCATTCCGGACATAATCGTAATCATCTTCATATCGATATCGTCCAGAAATTTCACATATGTGATTCGTTGATAGCTTTACTATGGATTTAGGTTTTCTAGATTTGGCTGTTGAAACTAAATCGTTCCATACTCTTTCGTGATCAAAACGACGCATCCATAAATCAGTTAATGGGATATCGAAACTTTGGTCATTTTCTCCTAAATAGGTAGCATCCCCCATGGAGCCGTAATTGCCATCTCTTAAAGGCCGAAGAATATGATTTAGTTTTAAGTAGCCTTGTGGATCTGGTGTTCCATTAGGTATGAGTTCAGGGTAATCAGATGCTTGAATAAGGACGCCATTAGCAATAGTTTGAAATCGAAGTTTTGCTTTTGTTAGGGTATCTTGAAGCTTTAATGCACCCCCGATTTTTTCTGAAAGATCATTACTCACGAAGGTAAGCCAATCAAAACCGCGTATACCGTATGGCATTCTCATAGTATCCCAAGAGTCTTCAATATAGATGCCTTTAAAGTCCCTAGCCTGAGATACAAGATCTATTTTTACGCCTTCATCACTAAAAGGTGTAGCAGCTTGCATCCCACTCACCATATACCATGGTCTAAGCTGTTGTAAGCAGTATTGATTGAATCTTAAAATTTCATCGTGTGTTGTTTGATTAAAAAAAAGATCCCTAGGTAATCTGAAATACAAAATATTTCCGTGTTGAATTTGCCAAGCTCGATTAGTCAACAATGAAAATACGTATCTATTTGCATATTCAATTTTGTCATCTTCAAAGCTGCCATCTGCTACGTACCATTCAATAACTTCATCAGGATCAGCACGTTTAGTTATTACATCTTGAAGTGATGGAAGATTGCTTATTTTTTTTTGCTTCCAATCTGTTAATGGATCAAAGCCCCATGTGATATGGCCTCCCCAGAGCTCAATATATTTTGTATAACAGTTTAAGATTGCTTGGCGGATTTCAGAAGTATGTCCATTCCAAAAGTAAAAACAAGACTGGAAATGCACTGAAAGTACAGTTTCCCCATGATCTCCATAGTCATAATTGATATAATCTGCATCATCTACAATTTTTTCAAAATCTGAACCGTTCATTATTCTCTCTAATTAAGATGTAGCTAATACATATCCACCCAATGCACCAGCACCAGCTACTGTCGCACTTACGGGAAGGAGAACTATTGCACCTACAACAACTACTGTAATCCCAACTCCTACAGCTATCTCATATAAAGGTGCTTTATCTAGAAAATCGGCAATAGGACTAGGTGTATTTACAGGTGGATGTTGTATACCTTGCTGCTGTTTAATTTTAATTGCCACTAACATGTTTTGAATATAAGTGTATTTAGAGCCAATAGTTGCAGAACTACTATTTGAATTATTGTCTCTAAGTTCACAAGAGCAATCTACATCTTCAAGTAACTTGAAATTATTTCTGTTACCTGCAATTTGTATGTAGTCATTTCTTTGTTCTCTAGATAATTTATCTTTGCCAAATTTGATTTCAATCACTTTAGAAATATTTTTTTGAACTGGAATAAGTTTACTCCAATCGGCCTGTCCTTGAACTCTCATATTTATGAGTTCTTGATCAGTCACTTTTAAAACAATGACATCAGGGATTCTTAAACGACCTTTGGCACTTTGCTCAAGTTCTGACAGCTTAAACATACTTTCACGTGCTGCTACTCCTAATGGAAATCGGCTTGCTCTCTGAGGTTGTTTTTCACTCATAATGGGTGTCGGAAAGCGGTCTCTCATTCGATAGCCAACTTCAGCTTTATAGCGCCAAATCAATTCATTCGCTTCTTCTTGTTTCCATATGGCGTATGTACATGCTCTTTGATTTAGAAACTGTCCAGCTTTGCCTTTGATAGGATTTTTTTTAGCAAAACAAATATGAGCACAGAGGTAATCTTTCTCTTTGCCTGGTTCTAACTTAACAACTTTTCCATTTGTTTGAGGCTGAGTAGTCGAGGAAGACGTTTGACTTGAACCTTTGCTACCTTTAGCCATAAAAATCCTCCTCAAAATTATGATATTGAGGATCATTACGTTCTAGAAGTTCGATCTTCACAGCTTTAGGTTTCATAGATTTAAACGTTTTTGTACGACCATTTTTATCGGTATAGCCTTCAATTTTAGAGCCATCTTCATCAGTCATAATATAGTGTTGATTGTGAATGGCTTTGCCATTTTCATCGGTAATCACAAAAAATTCTTGATGAGGTATCCAAGTGGGAAGATTAGGAAGATTCATTGGGATTTTGGCCACACTTTGAAAGAGATGTTGTCCAGCTTTAACTTCAAACTTCGCTGGTGTGATAATAGTGATCCCATTTTTATTGATGATCACTTGAGAACCACCAGCACTAGCAATAATATTTTTGAGATTAAGCTCTAAATTCATCTTTTATTAATATTATGAATAGTATTTTGCAAAATATATCACAGAATAAGATAGGTGATGTAACATTGAAACTTAAGTTTCTTTACTAATTTAACATGACTTTAATTATTGGAATTCAATTAAAAGATAGCGTAATTATTGCTGCGGATCGGCGATTAACCCATCAAACAGATGATTTAAAGTTTTCAATAGTTTCTGATTCTTATAAAAAAATAGCCTATTTGGAGCATATTGTTTTCTCTGGTAGTGGAGATGCCTTAATTATTAGAAGATTGAAAGACGAGCTTTTGGACAAAACTACATCTGAGATGCTGTCCAACAGTTTTTTTAAAGAAATTCAAAGAAGGAAAACAGAAATAGGTGAACATGAACAAATTGGAAAAACAAAGTTGTTTTTTTCTTCAAGGAAAAACAATCGTTTAATTTTAAAAATATGTTCAACTGATCAAGTCGGAAATATCTATTCAAATATCGTGGAACCCATGACAATTGAATTGACAATGAGACCTGAAAATATAAGTAAATTAAGTCATCTATTAGTCGATTTCCATGCCAAGTTAAAGAATATCGAAGACTTTCAAAATCAGGAAGAATGGTTGAATTTTTACGTAGAAAAATTAAGAAAAATATTTCATCTTTGTAGTAGTTTCGATGAAACCGTGAGCTCTTCTTTTGATATATGTGCTCATACAGCTTGCGGAATATTCTATGACTGCTGTGACTGAATTAGAATCTAAAACTGTATGAGCATGCTTCTTTTAAAAGTTTGAAATAAGTCGGTTAATAAATGATGAGTAAGCCTCTAATTGCTCTACATCTTTTTGTAAATCTTTTCTTTTACGCAAAATTTCAGATTTCAATTCTGGGAAATCTATAAGTGCTTGCTCAGAAGCTTTGATTTGGTTTTCGCAAATCTTTTGCTTTTCTTTTAATTCTTTAGTTTTTAATTCAAGTTTTTCTGAATCATGTATTACGGTATGATTTTCAAATTGTTTTCTAAACTCGGACATGCTTTCTGTTTCAAAAAATGTTGAAAGCCTTGGATTGTCAGAATGAATATTTTTGGACAAGTAACCTTGTTTCACTAGTTTTCTTAAAAGTCTATAAAGTTGCTGCTGGTTGATTCGTTGCTTTTCATCTTTTGAAAGATTCAAGTTGTTCCAAATTTTGTTTGATGTCCATCCATCAATTTGATCCTGGGAGAGAAGTACTAAAAAAGATTGGAAGATAGGCGAAGCAATTTGTTTCATGATGGAAAAGTAGAAAATCTAGAAAAGAGGATTATAGTCCGTGGATATATAGTCCTCAAATAGTGATAGTTCTGTTTTTTAAACATTTGAATGTTTATGTCAGAACTTACTATTCAGTTTGGTCAATTGGTTCGCAAATATAGAAAAGAAAGAAACATGTCACAAGAGCAATTGGCATTGCTCTGTAACATGGATCGGAGTTATTTAGGGCGGATTGAAAGAGGAGAGGTGAATCCTACCTTAGAAAAAATTTATGAGTTATCAAATGCATTACACATCAAAGCTTCTGAATTAATGCCTTAAAAAAGTACATTTAAGTTTTTATGGAAGTTATCGAGGCATTGTAAGCTCTGTGATTCCTGGTCTTGAAGCAAATGTACTAGTTCTAAGAATAATTTGATTTAATAGTTGTTCTCTAATTCTATATAAAGTTCGGTAGTGATCAAACTTTCCTTTAACTGCTGTTATAACTATCTGTAAATTTAAAATAATATAGAAGGGGTTATTGGCATCATCATAGTAAAAAATTGGTGAATTCCAATCTGAAATTTTTTTATTTCTATGTATTTCTTCTGGATTATCAAAATCTTGTTGTCTACAATTATATTTTCTATAGTCTACCAAATAACCAAAAACGTAAGGGATAGGTCCTTCTTTATTTTGGGCGTAATCACATGATGCACCAATTCTAACTAAAATAGGTATGAGCCCATCTAAATCTCTAAAACAAAAAATGCTTTTTCCTAACTGTTTTTTTGTAAAACCAAAATAATCTTTACAATAGTTATCAGTGAATACACTAGAAGGAATTTCTACAACAGCTCCCCAATCATATGCACTCATTCTTTCATGCCCTGTAACGGAAAGATGAAGCATCTTATTAAACTTTCCAATGGATTTTTCATCAGAAATATTAGCTGAGTTCACTAATGTAATCGCGCTATTCCATAGTTCAATATTATCTTCTGAAGCTTGGTTATTTAACATTTTATCTACTAGAATTGGAGCTATGGCTAAGTTAAATGCTTTTTTGGGATCACTAACCACATGTGCTTTTCCTACAGTATCTCTTGTAATACAACTTAAAACTTTGTCTATTTCTGATGCATAACTTTCAAAATTGCGTTTCTCGCTTGGTACTAAATTCATGAGCTCAACCAAAGTTTGATTTAAGGCTTCCAAAACTTTTGACTCCCAATCAAAAAGAGCTGCTATTTGTGGGACAGACGAAAAAAAACCTTTAATTTCTTCTTTGAACGTTTCGCGATTGCTTTCTTTTATTGCGCTATTAGCATCAATATACATAGTTTTAGATAAAGATTTGATAAGTAAAGGTTTGCAATATTTTTTATTTGGATCTAAACGTGTTTCTATATATTCAATTAATTGATCACATTCTTGTGGATTATCTGTCCATAGAATCATTATAAAAGGACCATTATCACATGAAATAACTGTCTCTAAAATTCTAGTAATTTCAGCATAATGGGTACTTGATCCCAATGAGCTACTACCAGATAGATTTAAATCTATAAATAAACCTCTCACGCCTTTGTAATAATCTTGTTGTAAATGAGAAGCATCTTCCTCATTATATTGAACTCCAATACATGAGGAGCCAATAAGTTTAAATGTTTCAATAATAGGTTCTAAGTGTTCTTTCTTATCGTCAAGTACAACAAAGCGAGGAGGTGTTAACATTATTATTAAACTCAAAAATTAATCAAAAACTAAAGCCATAGCTGCACCGTCAAATTCAGTCGGCACATCATCCTGATCATCAAGGATAACTAGACGCCCTTTATTTACTTCCATTGCAAGATTTACATAATACAAGCCAATGCCCATTCCATTAGGTCGTCTCGTAAAGAAAGGTTTTACTAACTGTTCTTGCTCATCTTGGAAACCAGGACCATTATCAGCAATAATAATTGCTGTTTTTCCATAAAAATCTTTGCGTACATCTATATAAATTTTTCTTTGACCAATAGTATCTTCAGGCCAACGTGCTTGAAGCCAATATATTGAATTATCAAATATATTGTTTAAACAACCAATTAATATTTTAAAGATATATTTTTGTTCGATATCAGGAATATTATCTTCTAGGAATGGACAAACGAACTGAACCTTATGCGCTCTAAAGCGGATTGAAGCAATATCTCTAGCACGACGAATTAAATTTTTAAGACTTGCTGGCTTATTATCACCCTTTCTCAATAAATCGGAGAAACTATCTAAAATTTTTACAAGTTCATATGCGTGATCTTTAATTAAAGTGATATCTTCACTATGCTCAATGGTTCGATATAATGATCTAACACCATGTTCGACTTCATGAAAAACGATAGCTAAGCCCATATTATTAAAACCTGAAGTGAGCATTACTTCACGCATTTCATTATAATTTTTTTCAGTTTTTTCAATTAATGGTTCTAATTCATCAGTTAAATTATGTTTCTTTGCCAGTTTTCTAAGTTCGGTTAATGGCTTTTCAATTTTCTTTTCTTCTATATTTTTACCTGTTTCAGTTATTTGTCTTATACGTTCTTTATCTTTTTGACGCTCTGTCTCAACAATAGATAGTACACTTAATACAATTTGTTGAAATCTTTCATAAGTCTCATTTTCAATAAAACCTTCTCGATTAGTTTTTTCTTGTAAATCAAAACTATCTTCAACACTGAGATCCAAAGATCCAACAATGATATTTCGACTAATATGCCTGCCTGGTACATTGACTCTTCGCAAATCTAAACCGAGCCAATCATCACCAGGCTCACCATAGTTATAAACTCGGATGTTGTCTCGATATACACGAATTCCACCATTCTCATTTAAGAAACTTTCAACAAGTTGTTGTTCTCCAAACTTAGATATAACTAGTTTATCGCGATCATAGATAAAAAATTCACCGCTAATATCACCAATTCCATGTAGGTCTTCAGGCTCCACAACAACTTTATTTTTTTTCAAATTCGATGGTAGTAAAAGTTTTTCATTTTCTAATAATTCTTGACGAGGTTCTACTTTAATTCCAGGAACACCAATAAAATTATAATTTAAAGATAGTAAGCCTTTGGCGATTGAAAATGTGATATGCCAAGGTGCTCTGTCCTTTAATTTATCAATATCTGAAACGCCTTCAGTCCAGTCAGGATGTCCTTTAACTTCAAGTAATGTTTCGAACTTGTCACTTCGTTTTTCATTAAAAGGTGTAGATATTGAAGTAATTTGGCGTAAAAGTTTTCTTACATCCCCTCTAGACCAATTTTGTTCTCTTAAGTTACTTATAGTAATTTGAGTACCTGTATTCTCTCCTGTGAAGATAATTGGAGTTCTGGTAACTACCTCTACTCGAGTATCCTCTAAAAAAGGTTTATCAATTAAATCTTGCCAATTAATATGAAGAACACACTCATCAGAATCTTTAGCTCTAGTGATGAGTTGAATTTCATTTCCTAATTTATGTACTGCGAATCGACCTAAACCTTTCTCACCTAAAGGTAAGCGACCAGCTTTGGTTCGTCTTTTTTCTTTTTTCTGTTGTTCCTTATGATCGTGAGCAGGGACTAGCCAAATATTTTTAATAATATCAGCTGTCATTCCTTCACCATTATCTTCGACAATGATTTTTGCATTCTCTGTATTAATTTTATCTAAGGTGATTAATACAGTATCAGCATCAGCATCATAAGCATTTTTTACAAGCTCAAAAATTGCTAAACGAGAAGAACCAATTAGCTGATCACCGAGCATTTGTAGTAGACGTGCTCGTGGACGAAATGCTAAGTCTTCTGAAGTAATATAATTTTCAGTCATTACCAATCCTTTAATAATTTTTCTGCAATTTTTTGTGCAAGTAATACAGGTACTGCATTTCCAATCTGTTTAAAGGCACTTGTACGTGCTGGTTTTCCTGAAACATTTTCAAAATAATAATCATCAGGAAAACTTTGAATTCTTGCTGCTTCTCTAGGCGTCAATGAACGATTTTGATTTATATCAGGATGGATATAATGATGTCCATCTTTAGAGATATGTGCAACAACAGTATGGCAGGCGGTTAAATCTCCAGCAACTACTTTAAAACGATCAACAAAAGAATTACGCCCTTTATGACTTTTTAGGTGTTCAGGTAAGTCGTCATAATGAAGACGTCTTTTTTCAGTATTCCATAAATTAACAGCATGTTTATAAATTTCTAAATCTTGCTCAGAGTGTGGACGTGCCTCATGCCAAGTTAAAGGAAGATCAGTTGATATTTGAGCATCTTTCAGCCATCGCGATGGTTCAGAGATTGGTTCTAATGGGGAAGATTTACCTCCACCAGCATTTATTTTAGGAAGATCTTTGAGTAGATCCCAAACGGTTGCTTCTGGAGCCAATTTTTCAATTTCAGGGTAAAAAGATTTTTTACCACGATGTCCTCGTTTACCTACCAAAATTATTCGTTTTCGCTTCTGAAGAACACCATATTCATTTGCAGATAAAACTCTATACTCAATTGAATAACCTATTTCGATAAATAGACTTTTCATTTTATCGAAATAAAACTCACCATTCGGATCTTTAGCGGTCAACAGTCCTAGTACATTTTCGAAAACAAAATATTTAGGCTTATATCTTTTTAGAAATTCTGCATAGTATTTATATAGATGATTACGAGGATCATCATCCATATTCCCTCGAGCTCGACCAATGAGTGAATAAGCTTGGCAAGGTGGACCACCAATAATTAGATCTAGTTTTGAGGTATTTAATTGGCTATCAACTTTCTTAAAAATTGTTTTTAGAGTATCTGGGCCAATGAATTCATTGATCACTGAATCTATTTCGTTGGAAGGAACAGCATTATAGAGTGCTTGACGTGTTACTTCATTTTTTAAATATTTCGAATAGATGTCTAAAGCATTATTATTTTTTAGCCAATGAAATGCTTGTCGTGTTTTAAGCGTATAGCAGGCTGAAGCATCCGCTTCGACATGAGCAATTGGTTTAAATCCAGCGCGGATAAAACCCTCAGACAAGCCTCCAGCACCAGCAAATAAATCCAGAAATTTTAAAGGGCTAGACATACAACATCAAAAGCAAATAAATAATTGCCAGGATACCAGGAAATATTAAAATTAGCAAAAATTTAACCAGAAGAATTTATTAAAATACTTGCTAATCTTAGCATCCATCCCTTTAACTCTTGCTCAGATATTTCCTGCTTCTTTGTATTCATTCTAGGGTGATTTAATGTGCTATTTTTAAAGCAAGTATTTTTTAAAATTCCTTTAGGCCAACGTAAGCATTGGGTAACGACCAGCTCAAGTACTTTTGCTCGGTCAGTTAGGTTCCATTGATTCATGTTTTTAAGTGATAAAACACGAGTTGAAAGGGGTTTCTTATTGTCAGAAGTGTCAACCTCTAAGATCACAATACTTTGGCCATTATATTGAAAACTAACTTCTGCCACACATCTAGGATTTCCATCGGTTTTTATATGTTTGGAGTGACCTTGAATGTTCGGTAATTTGTGAAGTTGAAAGCTAAAACTTTTAACCGATTTTTCTTTGCAAAATAAATCAATCATTTGTTGAAATGCAGAGAAACGATCAAGATACAGATGAAGATCTTCAGTTTCATCTTCAACACCATTAAATTCAGCAGAGGGGACAGAGCCCTCAGAAACTGGTTCGTTGGTGCTAACTTCCGATGATGGATTAGTAGATGGTAAATTTTGATCTTTTGTACCATGATTTCTAAGTCTAGATTTCTTAGTGGTTTTCCTTGTTTCAATGGCTTCTAGGAAGTCGAAATGTGTCGGTACAACATCAATGATTTGAATATCATCGCTATTGCCATCTTCATCATCTTTGATGGTCGGCTCTTTGCCATTATTTTTAGTTCCTGAAGAGTTTTCACCTTTACCGCCTGATTTAGACTCAATGAATTTATTGCTATAGAACTCGACTTCTTTTGAAATACGACTTGAGATTCTTTCAAAACCTGATATTTCATTGACAAAAAACTCAGAAGTTTCAGCCTTGTAATATCCATATGAATCAAAGATCACTCCATTGAGTTGAGGTGGGTTAAAACAAAAATTCCAGATACGATATTGATCAAAATCATAGCCATACTGGGTGCAAAATTGGCTGATACTTTCAAAAGATTGTCGAATATCGCTATCAAGTAGAATCCAGGATAGGATTCTTCGTATACCCACATCGTTGAAATGAGAGGTAGGATAGGAGCAAGCAGGCAGAATGTTGATAAGGTAGTGATCTGGGTTTGAAACAATATCAAAATCAATACTTAGACTATTTTCTAAAACTGCTGATCTTGCAAGATATGGAGTGTAGAAAAAGAGCGATCTAGCAAGTTCAAATTGTGGAAGTCGAACTTTGATTGTTTCGGACATTGGCTGCCCAAACTGATCGACTCGAACAGCATCAAATAAGAAATAGTGTTCTAAAAATTTTCCTTTTGTTAAGTCTGAATTGTTGGTAGAGGACACCCAATCTTGAGTTGAAGTGATTTTAAACCGTAAATGGTAGCCTTTAGTGTATTCTTGCGTGGGGTTGATGTGACTGTTTTTCCTCAATAATTTTGCATTGGAAAAATTAGTATAGTCTGATGAGATCAGACCATCTTCATTTTCTAGGCTTAAGTTAATTGCCCAAGTAGTAGAATTATGTTTTTTAAATAAAGCGCCAATCTTTTTTATTTTCATATCTTTAGCTATGTGACTTATTTTAGCCATGATTAATCCTTTTAATCTGATTTAGAAATTTAAGAGTTTCATCGGTAAATCTTTCTTCGCTCAGTCCCGACTTTCGTAATATTTGCCAACCAGCGTGATGCTTATTAAGTATTTGAAATTGAATAATAGTTCGAGTGATTCTTCGGATTTGATAACTGCTAACATCTTCTGAATAAATATCCAGAAATTTATTCGTTAAAGGAAGTCGATGTAGGTTTTTTTCTACAGTAGAATGTTGCGGTAACTGTTTTAAATACCAATTTCTTGATTGTCTAGGCAAACTCAAATCGTCTAATGATTGATAGAATACTTTGAACAGCAGTCTTACCAGTTGCCAATCCCTCAGAGGCCAGTTAACTTTTTTACAGCCTGGTGTAGGTAAAGCGTGAAATTTTTTATTTTCCATTAGCAACCAAGTTTTATCATTACGATAAAGCCATGCGTATAAAGCGGCATTTTTGAGTCTAGAGGGCTTTATTCCATATTTTTGGATCAAAGATACCCATTCATTACGTTTTTCTGTGAGTGTCGATATGTCTTTATACTCCGTTCCTTGAATTTGTGTATCAGTCTTGGAAGGATTAGATGGGATCTGATGGATTTCGCTCAGAATGGATTTCCACGTCCAGCCTTTAGGATAGAAAGCCTCTAAGACAATAATATGTTCAAGATAACTGAAAGACTTACGGTGTTTTCTAAAAATGGCTCTAAGCCAGTTTGTTTCTGTATGAAGTTTATCAAGATGATGTTGTCGTAACCAATTTAAATCCCATATTTTCACAATTACAGCATAGGTTTTTGTATGGTCTATATGTTTATTACCTTTACCACATCCTAATTGCCATGCAATACGATGATAAAATTGGCTCCATTGATGGAATGTTGGCGATGATATTGGAGGAAGTTGTAAGAGCTCAGCGATACGACTACTAACAATTAGATCTAATTTATGAGCAGTTTCAGGAGATTGGTTTCGGCTAATGATGTTGTTCGCAGCAATAAATTGATGTCGTCCAGGCAAATGAGGTGCTAATACAAACTCCAATAGTTTAACTTTGTGCTTCGTACAGCAATTTGACCCTTGTATATGCCAAATTCTTGGCCAAAAATATTCCCCATATTGGTGATATTGGTCTTCTAAGCAAAGGCTACAATATCGATGAGTTGATATTTGCTTAACTTTGGATGCTGCAACCCCTAATGCTAAGTGAATAGAACCTTTTGATTGGTTTCCCATCCATTTAAGGCAACGTAAACGTATATTTTCTGGACAAAATAGAGCATAGATTGGAAAAAGTGTATGCTCGTAAACAAGTTTTTCAAGTGTATAGTTTGGTGGTAAATGTTTTAAAACGCACGAAAGATGGCTTGGTAAGTCAATCGTGGCAATCACTTTACGATTGGCAAATACTTCATCGAGTAACTGCTTCGGACTTGTAATTGCATGGTGAACTCCAGCCCGCGCTATGGCACTGTAAATAAATTCATCTGGGTATGGATTAGGAAAGTTCAACATGCCTATTTCACTACTACATTGATTGCAGCCAAGCTTGGGTATCAAAAATTAAATCACTTGATTGCAGAATGTCGTAAAAATTCTGTTGCTTTGCCTTTTGTGAGAACTTAAACCTTAGATCATCAGATGATAAGCCAATCCATTCATTCTGCTTTACTCTCTTGCTATTGGTAGTTGCAGGTTTAATGTCTGTATCAACTTCTGCTTCAATGAGCCAATTAGAAACGATAGGCATGAGTTCTTGCATGTTTAGCTGAGGAAAATCAGCAAAGGCTTTTTTGATAACCGGGACAACCTTGTGTTCTGGATATCCAGTTGCAATAAGTAGGTTATGCAATCTTTGGGCTTGTTCATTCCCGTTGTATTGTTCAAATTTTTCTTGTTCTTCCTCTATTTTTCTCTGGAGTAAGAGTAATGTTTTGTCTACATATGGAATTGTTAGATCTGAATAAAGAGCAATCCGATTTGGATCACCAGATTTGAGTGCTTCAATCATAGGATGGACAAACTTAAGCTCATCCTTATAGACTTGCCTAAGTAGACGAGGAGTAATCCTTTCTAGCCCAGTCATGATTGCTCGACATTGAGCCAACACAAAAAGTTTGACTACAATATCAAGTACTCCTTGGGAGAGTTCATACCAACAGTCTCGAATTTCTTCACTTAATAGCTCTTTGTTGGTTAGCCACTGGTATTTCCAGAGTGCATTGGTGAAGGCTGTCCATTCTGTTCTGGTTGAAGTATTTGATGAGGGGATATTATTTTTCATTGGTTCCCATATATCAGCCCCGAATCCAGCTCCACGACGCGCTGAACGTAAATCTCCATCAAAAATAAACTTGGCTTTAGGTGTACCAACCATAACTACAGGTAGACCGACAACATTAATCAAGGTCACGAAGAAGTTAAGCATTTTCTCTGCGCCACCTGAATTTTTGACACTCAAATGTTGAATTTCATCAATTACAAGTACACCTATGGCATAGGTATTTGTAATTTGACGCATATAATTTAAAAGAGCCTCAATGCCTAATCTTTTTAAAGCCACTTTCCTTTCAAAATCTGTTCCTAAAGCGACATCAATTGCTTTGAAGAAATGCAAGCATAGGTTTTTTAGTGAACCGTCATGAGGGCAGTCTATTTTGAGATAAACAAGCTGCATAAAATTATATTTTTCATGATAAATCACTTGAGGGTAAAGGTTCAGAATACGGTGTAGTGTCGTACTTTTCCCACTACCAGAGCATCCAATCAGTGAATAGCTTAAAGCTGTAGATTTCGGGGCATCAAAGCGAAATGCCTTAATATCACCTGACATGATACGTTCGTAACCGTTTTGCAAATGTTGATGCAATTTCCCATCTGCAATGTTACGTCCTATATAGCCTTGCCGAATCAATATAGATATTTTTGATTCTAAAGAAATATGTCGTGTAATTGGCTGAAAAAACTGATGAATGAGTTGAGAGGTAAGATGGATTCTTTCATTTTTAGATCGAAGAATATCTTCTGGGTTGTAGTCTACTTTACCAATCAGATTTGCTTTGATATCAGCAATTTCTTGCATAATTGGTGGAAGGGCTTCGATAAATGGATTTCCCGCATATTCACCAAAACTAGGCGTATAAGTTGCGCTAATAAAATTTAACGGTAAACTCATTTACTCATCCTCACCAAATAATTCATCTGTTAAGTCTGGATAGTGAACTGCTTCAGTTTCAATTGTAATTTTTCTATTTTTTGGCGTTGGCATAGAAATAATATTGGTATCTGTAGAAATCTGTTGCGGTATTTTCTTTTTACGTTCAGCCGTTTTTTCACGCCCTTTGTTTTCACGTATTTCTGAGATACGTTGAGACGGTCTTTTTTGAGTCGGATGAGCATTTTTCACGTTGAGTTTATTGCTAATGAATTCTTCCAATTCACGGAGCCTTTTGGTTGCTTCTAACTCATGTGGCACTAAATTTGTCTTTTGAATTTTTCGTTTTTCTTTTACTTCCCATAAAGTGCAGTCTTGAAACTCTCTTGATCGAGGGGAAAGTTGTCCGATCCAGTATGTCAGGCTATTCGTATCTGGAAAAATATAGATTTGATTAACTGAATAAGGGTCATAGGCTGCATAAAGTTTTTTAGGACGTGTAATTGTACCTTGTCTATTCAACCATCCTAGTTCTGTTACTTCATCAGCTAAGTAAAATAGTCCAAATGCTTTAAGACCTAAGTCAGAGATCGTTATTTCTGTACGAGGTAATAAAGCGATATGTAAGGCATCATGAGAAACAGTTTTTAATTTCCCAGTTCTATTCTGTACACCCCAATTCCACAATTGCAAAGGTATGGCAGGTAGATCATCTGGGAAATCATGTCCTCGATCATATGTTTTCGAAATAAGGTACTGATTGTGGCAGAGTACGCATGCTAGGATGACCTCTGTGAATTGATGGATATTTATTGATGCTTCAAGACGGTAATCTTTACCACCTTTCTTTTTAACAATTGTATCTTCAACGATACCTTGACCTTCATGTTTGAAATAAGCTTGTTTTGTTCTAAATGCTTGCTCCACAATACCTTTCGCGTCACCACGTCTTGCAGGTGCATTTTCAATTCTCACGGCAAATGTTTTTTCTAATGCTTCAATTTGGTGTCCTAATAGTTCACCGCGATCAGCTAAAAGAGCATCTGGTAGTCCAATAGCTGGCCAATCCTCTGAACGAATGTCGATATCGTATTGAGCACAAAATTTAACTTTATCTGTCATAGCCATATTGAGTGCTTGAATTGCGGCTAGATAGGAGGGTGATTCAAAACCAATATAAAAGCCGGCAACTAACCTACTGAATACATCAATTACAAAATAAATTGTGGGTCTACCAACAATACTTTCAGGATTGGAATTCGAAACTAGATAAATATCAGCAATAGTTGCATCAATTTCATAACGTGATCCAGGCCCTAATGCTTGTGATGTGGCTGTAGAGTGCAATGGACGATAGTCTTTACGATAATTAGCCTTATTGATGCGAGCTTTAATACTTTCTATTTTCTTGAACTCTCGTTCATAAAAGTATTTGAATTGCCAAATGGTCGGTATTTCTGCTTCGGTTACTGTCGGGTAAAGGTTCTTGTATGTAGTTTGGAACTTACGATAAACATAAGGAATAGAATGTTTTTTTTCTTTTAGAAAATATTTTGTTATGGCTCTACGGAAAAGTTTTTCAATGTCTTCTGTGACATTTACACCTTGTTCTGAACTATATACTTTTGGTCTGCCTAGTTTTTTCTCTTTAGGGATACGTTTTTGACCTTTGCCTCCACTATTCTTATAGTCTGGTAGAAGCGCATTGCTTGTTTGTCCACGTTGCCAGTATCTACGTGCTAAACGATATAGAGTTTGTTTAGTTCCCCCGTGTTGGGAAACGATAGATTCGATAATTCTTCCTCTTTCTTTAGGGATATAGAATAACTCGTGGCTGATAAGTGGTTTGATTAACTCATAATTTTGATCACGTTTGATTGCTTGAGTAGAACCGTAATCTGGTTGCGTAAACGAGAGGTATTCGTATGGGTCGGTTGATCTCTCAATAGCCAGATTTTCTAAGCCATCCAAGATATCTACTTTGTTAACTTGTGTAGGAAAAGCATTATCCTGATCCAGATTTATCCAGACGATGGTGTTTGCCTGAATTGATAATATTCGGAATAAGGAATCATCTTTTTTTAATACTTCATTGATTTGAAGCATGAAGCACCTCATTCCAAAAATCTCGTTTCCCTAATTTAATTTGTTCTACCAATAGAGTTCTAAAAGGAATATTGAGATCAAAATTAAAATAGCGTAGGGCTATAAGTTCTCGGACTTCTCGTAAGGATTGTCCAATTTCAAGCTCATATTGAGTATCAATAATTTTAGTTATATCAATAATTTTCTTTGCTTTGTATCTCTGAAAAATATCGACATAGAAATCTAAGCGTTCCAAAATATCTATGCTAATTTCTTCCTGTTTTAAAGAAGGGTATAACCACATAATATTTTCATAGATCACTTTGGGAACTTGATGTTCTGTGAAAATATAAAAAGGAATGTTTTGTTTGGCCCAATAGCGCCGCTCAATTTCTAACTTTTCTATCGTTCTAGAATCATTCAAAGCATCAGAATATTTGACTTGAACGACAAATCTTGGAGTCTCTGCTTTATCAGTATCAACCACAAAATCACTGGTAACGATGTGATAGTTTTGCCTGATTTTAGGATGCGGTATTTGGGCTTCTTTAGCGATTTCAATTGTTTGATCAAGATCTAAAGGATATTGTTCTCTGATATCAGTAGTGGAAGGGTTCCATTCTAATAATAAAAATGCTGCTAATTCTAAATCTGAAAGTAGATGATACGTTCTTTGTGATTTGTGGCCATATATACGATGAGATCTCCCATCAGAGCTAACGTCTCTAATCGTGATCCATGGTTTATAGTTAGGCCCGAAACCTTGTCCACGGCCTTCCTTTTTCCATTTTTGTATTTTTAGATTTGTTTTATACGAATCTTTTGAATCAGGCATTAAAAAATCCACACAGCCATGCTTTTCTAGAGCATATCTTGTGTGGATTTTTTGAGCAATCCAGTATTACATTTTTGCATAGATTTTAGTTTTATAAACTATATTTAATCAAATTCCTACAGCTAAAGTATGTAAATATTGTTGAGTGAGTTTATATTCTTCCTCTGATTGTGACTGATTAATATAATAATTCATAGCTCTCATTGGTATGGGGAAAAGTTGCGAATTATTTTCAAAACAAAAGCTTTCATTAATTTGAAATATAACAGCTTTAATACTTTGATTATTATTTATTTTTGAAAGAATTTTATTCTCAAGGGAACTATAGAATACTTTTTCTAGTTCATGATTAATATAAGATTGAATAATTTGAATAAAATTTTTATCTTTTAGTAAAGAGTTCTCAATTCCATTTTCTTTTATGTCATATGAAAAACAGCTTTTTTCTTCAAGAGTTTCATAATTAGACAAAAAATCATTAAAAATTCCTTTAGCAAATCTCCTTATTTTATTCTTATCAATAATGTGTGATAGGTCAATAGCAATAAAACCAAATTCAGCTAAATTACTCTCAATTCTTTTGTTAATTTGATCTATAGCATAGCTTATATTATCAGAAATCTTTTTTTCACTATGAATGTACTTACATTCAATCGCAATTTTATTATCAATAATAATATCGCATATAGAGTCTAAGTTTATTTCTATACTTGTTTTATATTTTTTTATAAATCTTGATCCTAATGATAACTCAAAAAAGAAATTATTATATGTTTCATCCGTATCCTGTAATACACTTTGCCCTTTAATTGCTTTAATAAAATCCTCTTTATTAAACTTTAAGTTAGGAGTATCGTCTTGCAAAAAAAAATTTAGTTGTAAGTATTTATTCACTATCCCTATTAAATTCGCGATTTCTTCGTTGTCTAATTCTAGAATATTTTCTAATTTCTTTTTATAAGTCCCTAACTTAGTCGATGATACTTGTAAGTTTTTTTGATTTTTTTGAAGGAAAAGTTGGATATTAGTTAATAGTTGGTTATAGCTCTCAACTAGATTTTCAAAAGAAAATTCGGTGCTGACCTGACTCATTTTATTCCTATTGATTTTTAAAGTACTAAAAATATTTATTTCTGACAAAACTATCAGCTATAAAAAAGCCCGCATATGAATGCACTTCTAGAGCATACAGTCTGCGGACTATCTGAGCAATCTAGTATTACACTTTATTACTCAGTATGGGACTTTATTACTTGGTATGAAACTTTATTACTCTCATACACTTTTTAAGTGTAGATCAAATTGAATTATTCAACCGTAACTGACTTAGCTAAGTTACGCGGCTGATCTACATCGGTACCACGTAGTACAGCGACATGATAGGACAAAAGCTGCACAGGAATACTGTATACGATTGGTGATAATAGTGCTGAAACGCTCGGAACTTGAACGACGTGTTGGCGCTCTTTCTCCTTAATGCCACTATTTTCATCTGCAAATACAAACAGCTCACCACCACGTGCTTGAACCTCTTCCATATTTGATTTGAGCTTATCAAGCATGTCATCCTGAGGAGCAAGAATGACAACAGGCATATCATTATCAACTAAGGCCAATGGGCCGTGTTTCAACTCACCAGCTGCATAACCTTCAGCATGAATATATGAAATTTCTTTCAGCTTAAGCGCTCCTTCAAGCGCGATTGGGAACTGTGTTCCACGACCTAAAAATAGGCAATGTTGTTTTTCAACAAACAATTCAGATAGGCGTAAAATTTCTTTATCACATTGTAATGTGTCAAGAATCACTTTAGGTGTATGCCATAATCCTGTAATGATTTCTGTTACTTGTTCATTAGAAATCGTTTGTTTAACTTGACCGAACTTAAGCACGAGAAGCATCAGGGCAGCAAGTTGTGTGGTGAATGCTTTGGTCGACGCAACCCCAATTTCTGGACCCGCTAATGTCAATAAGCTGTAATCTGTTTCACGCACCATGGAAGATGTTGCAACGTTACAGATCGTCATCGTGGTGATATTAATATTTTTCGCTTTGGCACGTTTTTGTGTATCACGAAGAGCAGCCAATGTGTCGGCAGTTTCACCTGATTGAGAAATACACACATAGAGCGTATTGTTCACGATGACTGGAGTGCGATAGCGGAACTCACTTGCAATTTCAACTTGGCAAGGTACATCAATCAGTTGTTCAAACCAATATTTTGCGATCATGCCTGCATGGTAACTGGTACCGCAAGCGATGATTTGAACTTGCTGAATCTGAGAAAAATCTTCTACAGCATTTGCAAGAAAATCATCACGTAAGTGATCGGCATTTAAAGCTTGAGAGATAGTTTGCTTGATCGCTTCAGGTTGCTCATAAATTTCTTTCAGCATGTAATGCTTATATTCACCTTTTGAAGCATTACTCACTGTCGCATCAAGTTCTTTGACAGGGCGTTCAACGCGCTCACCTTGTACATAGACTTCAATCGTATCACGTGTTAAACGCGCAATATCACCTTCTTCAAGGTATATAAAACGATTGGTAATCGGTAATAGGGCCAATTGATCAGAACTGATAAAGTTCTCACCAATTCCCACACCGATCACGAGCGGTGAACCTTCACGAACAGTGATCAATTCATTTGGGTAATCTGTATGTACGATACCGAGTGCAAATGCACCATTGAGTTGAGGCACAACTTGTTCAACGGCTTTAAGCAGGTTAGGAGCAGACTTCAGTGCATCGTGAACTAAGTGTGCAACAACTTCAGTATCTGTTTGGGATGTAAACACATATCCTAATGCTTCAAGATCATCTTTAAGCTCTTGGTAATTTTCAATAATACCGTTATGTACCACAGCGACTTGACCAGATATATGCGGATGTGCATTATTTTCTGTAGGTTTGCCATGAGTAGCCCAACGTGTATGTGCGATACCAAGCGCGCCAGTGATCGCTGCTTCTGAAACCGCTTCTTCAAGGTTGATAACTTTACCGACACGACGTTCGCGTAAAACTTGACCTGCATTGATTAAAGCTAATCCCGCTGAGTCATAACCACGGTATTCAAGACGCTTTAAGCCTTCAATTAGAATATTCGTTATGCTTCGTTCTGCTACACCGCCGACGATACCACACATATTGTAATCCCCTTAATTCTTAATCTTTTGTGGACGTGGATAATTGTCTTTCACAAATTGTTTAGAGCGTTCTACCGCTAAACTATGATCATCCACATCACGAGTAATCGTCGATCCAGCACCAACTGTTGCACCATTACCAATTTTAACCGGCGCGACTAAAGAGCTGTTTGAACCTATAAAGGCTTGGTCACCAATGATCGTTTTAAACTTGTTGGCACCATCATAATTACATGTGATCGTACCCGCGCCGATATTTGAACCCTCACCCACTTCAGCATCACCTAAGTACGTAAAATGATTGGCTTTAGAGCCTAAACCAATGGTGGTGTTTTTCACTTCAACAAAGTTGCCAATGTGTACTTCATTTGCCAATTTAGCACCAGGGCGCAAACGTGCGAATGGTCCAATTTGAGTCTGCTCACCCACAATGGCTGAATCAAATACGCTATACGGTTGAACTTTCGTGCCTGCAGCAATTTTGGAGTTTTTAATTACACAGCCTGCACCGATTTCGACATTGTCACCAAGTTCACATTCGCCCTCGATAATGACATTGATATCGATACGTACATCTTGACCAACCTTGAGTGAACCTCGGAGATCGAAACGACTCGGGTCGATCAAATGTACACCTTGCTGCATCAGTAATTTCGCTTGGTGGTTTTGGTATTCTCTTTCCAATGCTGCCAATTGCACACGATCATTTACACCTTCAACTTCGAAAGCTAAAGCAGGTTCAACTGAAGCAATTTCGAGTCCATCGTCAATAGCCATTGCTACGATATCTGTTAAATAATATTCGCCTTGCGCATTATTATTATTCAGACGTGGCAACCACTCGTGCAATTTGGAATTGTTTACTGCATAAATGCCAGTATTAATTTCTTGAATTAAACGTTGCGCTTCTGAAGCATCTTTATGTTCAACAATGGCTTGGATTTTACCGTTTTCTCTCACGATACGACCGTAACCTGAAGCATCGTCTAGTGTAAGTGTGACTAAGCCAATACCTTTAGATTGTGTTGCTTCAAGTAATTTTTGTAATGTATCGGCGGTAATACAAGGAACATCGCCGGATAAAATTAAAGAAATACCATCTTTGGGTAAGACAGGTAAGGTCATTTGAACAGCGTGACCTGTACCAAGTTGTTCAGCTTGTTCAACCCAGTCAATATTTTCTGTCGAAAATGCTTGTTTAACTAGAGCGCCTCCGTGACCGAAAATAGTAATAATATTTTCAGCTTGTATTTTTTTTGCGGTTTCAATGACATGCCCTAAGAGTGGACGTCCTGCTAAAGGTTGTAATACTTTTGGTAGTTTTGAACGCATTCGCGTCCCTTTACCTGCAGCAAGAATAACAACTGTGGTTGACATACAACATCCTTTCTTTGGAGCTTGGCTTAAGCCATATCAATATAGAGATAAATTATA
This sequence comes from Acinetobacter sp. DSM 11652, assembly GCF_900109815.1. Lineage (NCBI taxonomy): Bacteria > Pseudomonadati > Pseudomonadota > Gammaproteobacteria > Moraxellales > Moraxellaceae > Acinetobacter > Acinetobacter sp. DSM 11652. Next base: position 190,222 of record NZ_FOBK01000003.1, on the reverse strand, counting down.
ATACAAAGTGCTGCCCATAGACCTGCGATCAGGTCATCAAGCATAATGCCGAAACCACCGTCGACTTGACGATCAATGACGCGAATCGGCCAAGGTTTCCAAACATCAAAGAGACGGAAAAGTGCAAAACCAATCAAAAGCCATACCCAATTCATCAGACCTAGGTAGATTAAAGGGAGAAACGTGATCGATTGACCCGCAAATTCATCCCACACAATTCGTCCGTCATCATGGACGCGCATTATATCAGCGGCTCTTCCACAAATATATATTCCAATCAATGACATAACGATTATGGCAATCGTGCTATACAAAAAACCTATTGTCATGAAAGCAGGGATAAACAGCAATGCAAAAGCTGAACCAAAAGTACCCGGTGCTTTTGGTGCCAAACCAGAGCCGAATCCAACGCCACAAAAAACAATGAAACGTTCAGACCAAGTCATCGCTTTAAAATTAATTGGTTGTTTTGGCAAAGTGCTGATATCCCTGTAATTCTAGTTCTTGTGGTTGTTGATGATGATAAAAATCTAATTGCTGAGTCTCTTTTACGACACCAATCACCGTGATCGGTGTATCGCAGTGTCGAGCTTTTAATTCATCCAAGGCAGGTGAAGGAATGGTAAAACACAATTCATAATCATCACCACCTGCTAAAGCCAATTGCCATTTTTGTTGATTGGGCAATGCTTGTAAGGCAGGACTAAGTGGAAGTTGATCTAAGTGTAGGTCGGCACCAACATGAGATGCTTTGAGAATATGTCCTAGATCTTGTGCTAAACCATCGGATACGTCAATCATACTATGCGCCAATCCTTTAAGCGCTTGACCGAGTTCACAACGTGGAGTGGGATAATCGAGACGTTTTTTTAAAGCATGATCGGGATATTTTAATCCGAATGCAGCATCACCGACAGTGCCGGATACACAGATTAAATCACCTGCTTGAGCACCAGAACGTGGCACGGCTTTTCCAATATCCACCCAGCCTAGAGCGGTAACTGATAATGTGAGATGTGGGCTTTGCGTTGTGTCGCCGCCAATTAAACTTACTCCAAATTGATCGCAACAATCATACAAACCCTGACTAAACCCTTTTAGCCAGTGATGATCAATTTGGGGTAGGCTCAATGCCAAGAGAATGCTTTGAGGTTTTGCACCCATGGCTGCAATGTCTGAAAGATTCACAGCTACAGATTTCCATCCAATCGCATGGGGATCTGTATCGATGGGGAAATGTCGACCAGCAACGAGGGTATCGGCACAAATGACCAATTGTTGCTGTGGAGGCGGGGTGAGCAGGGCTGAGTCATCACCGACACCTAGATCGACTGAAGAATAACTCGGTCGATTGAAATAGGTGTCAATAATAGAAAACTCAGCCATTTCAACAACAACTTATTTTGCTTGTTGCTTTTCTGCTTCACGTAGGCTTTGTGCCAAACGGTCTAATACACCATTGATGTATTTGTGACTATCTGCACCGCCGAAGTGTTTAGCCAATTCAATTGCTTCATCGAGAACGACGCGATATGGAATTTCAAGATGCTCTTTCAATTCATACGCGCCAAGACGCAAAGTAGCTAATTCAACGCCGTCCAGTGCCGAGATCTCACGATCTAGTACTGGAATTAATAACGCATCCAATGCTTCATGATTTGCAATCACTTGTGTGAGCAACTCGTGATAATAGCTGAGATCCACTTTATGCATGGCATTTTCAGCACGTGTACGTGCTTCAATTTCATGCACAGGGTTGTGGCTCATTTGCCATTCATAAATCCCTTGTACAGCAAAACGACGTGCTTTGCGTTTAGCTGCATAAGTAGCTTGGAGTGTCTGCGACATGCTTTAGATCGCCTTTAGCAAGTTAACCATTTCAATTGCAGTCAAGGCAGCTTCACCACCTTTATTACCTGCTTTTGTACCTGAACGCTCGATGGCTTGTTCAATGCTGTCTGTAGTCAATACGCCATTGATTACAGGTAAACCAGCTTCTAAACCAACAACACCAAGGCCTTTTGCACATTCACCAGCAACAAAGTCAAAGTGAGGAGTGCTACCGCGAATAACTGCACCAAGTGCAATTACAGCATCAAACTTACCAGAATTTGCGAGTTTTTTCGCCACAACCGGAAGTTCCCAAGCGCCTGGCGCGTGAACGACAGTGATATTATCGTCTTTAACACCATGTCGATGCAATGTATCAATTGCACCTTCTAATAAATGTTCAACAACAAAGCTGTTAAAACGACCAACTAGAATCGCGTAACGATCTTCGCTCGCGAGATGTAATAAACCTTCAATACGGCGAATCGCCATAGCAACCTCGATATTTAATAAGAGTTATGAATGAGAGCTCTGATCAGCTGTGATGTATTCGACCACTTCTAAATTAAAGCCAGACAATGCATTGAAGCGTAAAGGTGAGCTCAGGAGCTTCATTTTCTGTACGCCTAAATCACGTAAAATTTGTGCACCCACACCAATGGTTTGGTATTGCTGCGATAAGGCAGCATTTGACTTGGCTGGTTTTGGCGCAGTTAATGCTTCTAATGCTGGACCTAAATCAGACGGCTGACGTTGTCCAATCCATACCAAGACACCACGATCGCTTTGAGCAATTTCTTTTAAAGCACGATCTAAATTCCAAGCTGCTTCACCATCTTGCTTATTAAGCTTTAATAAGTCTCGCGCCGGATTGAAGCCATGAACGCGAACAGTCGTCACACCCTCTTCAGGTTGACCTTTAACCAATGCCAAATGAATATCAGGATTCCCGACTTCACGATAACGGTAAAGATCAAAAGTACCATACTCGGTATCGAGTTTTTGTTGATCCAAACGCTCTACCGTTTGTTCATTGGTCATACGGTAGTGAATAAGATCAGCAATTGTACCAATTTTTAGACCGTGTTTTTCAGCAAAAATTTCAAGGTCAGCACGACGGGCCATAGTCCCGTCTTCATTGATAATTTCACAAATCACAGAAGCTGGTTCAAGACCTGCAAGACGAGCTAAATCACAACCTGCTTCGGTATGACCTGCACGATGGAGCACACCACCTGGTTGTGCCATGAGTGGAAAAATATGGCCTGGCTGAACGATATCTGCTGGTTTTGCATGTGCCGCAACTGCTGTTTGAATCGTGTGCGCACGTTCTGCTGGAGAAATACCTGTAGAAATGCCATTTGCAGCTTCAATAGAAAGCGTGAAGTTTGTCCCGTGTTGAGCGCCATTCGCATCAACCATTAACGGTAAATTTAATTGTTTGCAGCGTTCACGACTTAACGTTAAGCAAACCAAGCCACGAGCATGCGTGATCATGAAATTAATGTCTTCAGGTCGTACGTGCGTTGCAGCAATAACGAGGTCGCCTTCATTTTCACGATCTTCATCATCCATCAGGATGACCATTTTTCCTGCACGGATATCTGCTACAAGTTCTTCTACAGTATTGAGCGACATCAACCTTCACCTTTTTGTTATGTCATTCTGACATTTGAATAAATTTGTTGCGCCATAGTCTAACGCTTTTTTAGTCAGTTTGCCTATGCTTATGACTGTACCATTCAACACAGTCCAACATACACCTTCATAGCACATTGAAAAGAGAGATAAAATTACCAAAAGAGCAATTTTGTATACAAACTAGACGCTTAGTCTAACTTTTCACGACTGTGAGCTTTTAAAAAGAAAAACCAGATTTAACTTAGCATCAAATCTGGTTTACTTATTAAAATTTAATCTAATTAAGAGCTGATTGTACGATCCGTCGAGGAGCTTTGGGCTTTGCCTTTCAAAATCTCAGTACGGATATTTTGTGCGAGTTCGGCACAGGCTTCGTTCATACCATTAATCATGAAAGCGTGACGTGTTAACACACTGGTTGGATTCGGCATCGGAACCAATTGATAGCATTCACCAATATGCTTTAACTGATCGTGGGTCAAATATAGCGCCATTTCTTTCGCAATCAGGTGATGTGTGAGTCTTTCCGCCGCTTGTACTGAATCGAGTTGCATTGCCTCCACTGGGGCGGTTACAGCACAGCGCGTTTGCAATACGAACCGTTTATCCTCACGGTAACGCTTATAGAGTACTTCTGACAATAATTGAAACACCGAACCAATCATTAAGATGCAAGCAATCGAGTTATTCTTGAGTGAAGAAATACTGATGACAGCGCCTTGTTGATCAAAACTACGATTCACAACGATATCATCAACATTCAAATGATAATGCGCTGTACACAGTTCGATACTCTTATTTAAGAAAATTTGACATAAATTAAAATAAGGTAAAGAGACAGATTTGTTAACCGTATTAATTAATTGTTTCGGATCATAAAATTGGATATTCAGGGATAAAGCATCCTGATCTAACTGCAGAGTCGGTACTTTTGGCGTAATTGCAGCTTGTTCTTTATTTTGCTCTGGCGTATGAGGTTGTTTAGGCTGACTCTTTTCCAGTTCTAATGCTTCAGTGAGCAGCTTGATCTCATGACGTAAACGGGACTCATTATTTAATCTCGCAAGATATTCGCTACGCGTAGGGCGAGCAATGGCACGATAAGCCAACCATAATAAGCCATGAATAAAGAGTGAAGAGAGGATCGCCAGCCATTGTGTTCTTAATATTTCACCGATACTTGGTTTAACCAATGTGATTTCCACACTGCCAATTTTCTTTTCATTTTGTAGTGCATCTCGAACGAAGATTTCACCCTGACGCGTCTTAGACAAGCCTGCAGTTGCGAGAACTTGATCTCCTGTGCCAAGAATACGTATATATGCAACACTTGGATTCGTTGCATAGCGATTGGCTAATAAGGCAAGAGATACAGTATTAGCAGGTTCAAGTTCAGTTAAGCTATCTGCGACCAGTTGAGTCGTCATTAGCAAACCTTGGCTTGCACGGTTTTCATTTAATTGATGTGTCGTTGCAATAACCAATAAAAAGGTATGCAAGGCAAAACTTACAATCAGCAGGCTAGCAAATAGCCCTTGTCTAGGCGCATTCAACGTAAACTTCCAAAGAAAATTAATTCAATTTCGATTATGATTCTTACAATATTCGTAGCTCAGACCCGAGTCAATTCATGCGAGAAATCATTCTTATTTCATTTTTAGGACCTGACCAACCGAATCAGTTTACTCGATTGATGCAGGTGTTGTCCGTACATTCTTTGCAAATTCTAGATGTAGGACAAGCAGTTATCCATAACCAATTGACTCTCGGCATCGTGGTTGCTTCCGAAGACCAGACAGCAACGGCTTTGGCCATGAAAGATATTCTGATTTTAGCACACGATATTGGTCTTACTGTGCGCTTTAAACCGATCGATTCAGAAGATTATGAGCAATGGGTGAAAGAGGGTGGACGTACACGATATATCGTGACGGCATTGGCACCTGAACTTACTGCAGCACATTTGCAAGCAGTGACTAATATTGTTTCAAGTCAAGGGTTTAATATTGAAACAGTCACTCGTTTGTCTGGTCGCCCAACATTGAATCATTTTGAAAATGAACCAAAACGTGCTTGTGTGCAATTTGGTTTGAGCGGTCAGATGTTAGATGCTGCAACGATGCGAGCGGCATGTTTAAGTTTATCAAATGACCTTAGTGTCGATGTTGCAGTACAAGAAGACACGCCGTACCGTCGTAATCGTCGTTTAGTTTGCTTTGATATGGATTCAACGCTGATCGAACAAGAAGTGATTGATGAGCTTGCAATTGAAGCAGGTGTCGGTGCACAAGTCGCAGAAATTACTGAGCGTGCTATGCAAGGTGAGCTGGACTTTCAGAGCAGTTTCCGTGCGCGTGTGGCGCTACTCAAAGGTATGGATGCTTCTGTATTGCCTAAAATTGCAGAACGTTTAACGATTACTGAAGGTGCAGAACGTCTTATTTCAACCCTGAAATCTTTGGGTTATCGTACGGCTATTTTATCTGGTGGCTTTCAATACTTCGCTGAATATTTACAAGCAAAACTTGGGATTGATGAAGTTCATGCCAATATCTTGGATGTTCAAGATGGGCAGGTCACTGGCGAAGTTAAAGGGCATATTGTGGATGGCGCTCGTAAAGCATTTTTATTAGGCCAAATTGCGGATGAAATGGGCATTTCACTTGAGCAAACGATTGCAGTAGGTGATGGTGCGAATGATTTGCCAATGCTCTCTATAGCGGGCTTGGGCGTTGCATTCCGTGCTAAACCATTGGTGCGTCAAAATGCAAATCAAGCCATCTCAAGTGTTGGTTTGGATGGTGTTCTGTACCTGTTAGGTGTACATGATAAAGATTTAAGTCGAGCTTAAAATCAAAAAAAAGCTTATTAAAAAGGCGACCAAATGGTCGCTTTTTTTTATCTAAGTGAATCATTCTTAGACAAATTTTAATCAGCTAAGTTCAGACGAAAAAACAGATGGTCATCATCGAAAAAAAGATGTTTTTGACAAAAAATTACGAGGTATTTTTTTGTAATGACACGCCAAGTTTGACTGATTCTGACTCTATGAAAAATGTCTAATCTTAAAAAATGTAATGACAAAAGAATGTTGCGACAATATGTGTCGCTTACAAAAGCATCAGGTCTTTTTTTCTGAAAAAAACTCACCATAATGCTTTCATAGACGCCAACAAGACCATTGAAGAAAGTGAAGCGTTATTTAATTTGTTGTGAAACACCATTAGGCAGTATTTGAAACATCTAAATTTTGACGGAGATTTTTATGGTCACTTTAACTTTTGCAACGATACTCGGATTTGCTCTGATCGCTGTAGCATTGGCGGCCGTATTCTTTTCACCTTATCGTCATTGGCTAGGGTTTATGTTGGCGGGTATGGTCTTCTGGGGTTTACTTGAAGGTATTCGTTATAGTGTCCAACACGTATTTGACATGTCTTTGGCATATAGTTATTTAACAGCGATTAGCTTAGCCATGGTGGCTTTAACGGCTTTCTTACTTCGCGAAGATAGTCGTGCGCAAAAGGCTTTAGAAAATCGTCGTTATATTGAACATACTCCTGTATATGAGGACGATTAAATCCTACTCATGACAAATGATATGTAGACCAAAACTGCGTGGTAACAATTTTATATTTAAAGGTGTATCAAAATGATATACCTTTTTTTTGCCTATACGTTTTGTTAAACAAAGCTGCATTTCCTTACTTATAAGATATGCTAGGATGAATCAATTATTTTTGATATTAAAAAAACGGACTTAAATTGTCATGAAACTATCTTCAATACCTGTTGTGAAATTACCTATCGTTGATGCAAGTACAGATCCACTAGACCTTTTGGTGTTAGGTTTGGCGTTGCGTATGAAACAATTGTCACGTACGAGTCCAAAATTTATTGAGTTAATTCATGATCGTCAGTTCCGTATTCAAATTGGTACAGATCTCGGTGTTGCACGTCAGATTTTAGTCAACAATGGTCAGATTGATTCTGTTTCAGGTGATGCAGAGAAAGCAGATTTCGTACTTCAGTTTGCTGATAGCGAGCAAGGCGTTAAAACCCTGATGAAAGGTGATCCAACTGCATTCATGACGGGTATGCAAAATGGCAGTATTAAAATGGAAGGTGATTTCAGCTTATTGGTATGGTTTAACCAAGTCGCTAAATTAATTCCACCAAAAATTCCTAAACCTGTAAAAGAAAAAATACAATTTGCTCGTCAATTTATTAAAGAAAAGACAGGTAAGTAATACAGCACCTAAATACGGACTTTTCTCGTTTTGATTATAGAGATGAGTATTTAAATGCAAGAAAAAAAGCCCTCATCAGAGGGCTTTTTTAGTCATTCAACTTCAAGATTGAAGGTTACCGGACCATCATTGATGAGATGCACTTTCATATCCGCTGCAAAGATTCCTGTTTGTACATGTTCAAACTGAGATTTTGCGTATTCAACTAACTGTTCATACAGTGCTTTTGCTTCGAGAGGTGGCATTGCAGGGCCGAAGTCAGGACGCAAACCTTTTTGGGTTTGTGCCATCAGGGTAAATTGCGAGACTAATAATAATCCGCCTCCGGCTTGGCTAAGATTCCAACCCATTTTTCCTTGGTCATCATCAAAAAAACGGTATTTTAAAATCTTATCGATGAGCTTCTTACCTTTTTCAAAGTTATCTTCTTTGCCAATACCAATAAAAACTAAAATCCCTTTTTCGATTTGACCAGTAATCTCACCATCCACAACGACTTTCGCTTCAAGGACGCGTTGGAGTAAAGCACGCATAATTCAACCAAGTTTGATGTTTTTTAATTCAAATGAATTGTATCAAATTGGAAAAAAGAAAAGGGATAAAGTCGTCATCTATCCTAATAAGTCATTGATAAAAAAATAATTAATCGGAGTATATACTTTTAATCTAATAAAGCGATTGAAATAATAAAAATTAACCTTTTTACCAATTTTGTTAAAGAAGGTAATTTACGCGTGCAGGAAAGGTAAATTTGAGAGAGAAAACGATGTTTAAGCGTTCAATGTTGGTTGCAATGCTTGTAACTGCGACAGCAGCATCAGCTGCACCATTAACAAAAGATAACGGCGCACCAGTGGGTGATAACCAAAACTCAATCACTGCAGGTCCAAATGGTTCTGTATTATTACAAGATGTACAGTTGATTCAAAAACTTCAACGTTTCGGTCGTGAGCGTATCCCTGAGCGTGTTGTACACGCACGTGGTACGGGAGCTTATGGTGAATTCGTTGCAACTAAAGATTTATCAGATCTTACTATTGCTTCACTTTTCAAAGCAGGTACGAAAACTCCAGTATTCCTACGCTTCTCTACAGTAATTCATGGTAAGCATTCTCCAGAAACTTTACGTGACCCACATGGCTTCGCAATTAAGTTTTATACTCAAGAAGGTAACTGGGATTTAGTTGGTAACCAAACGCCTGTATTCTTCATTCGTGATGCGATCAAGTTCCCAGACTTCATCCACGCAATGAAACCAAGCCCAATTGACAACGTTCAAGACGCTAATCGCGTATTTGACTTCTTGTCTAGCCAGCCATGGGCAACAAATATGTTGACTTATGTATATGGTAACCAAGGTGTTCCTACGAGCTACCGTGAACAAGACGGTTTCGGTGTACATGCATTTAAATTGTACAACGACAAAGGCGAATATAAATACGTTAAATTTAACTTCCGTTCTAAGCAAGGTGTTAAAGGTCTAAACGTTAAAGAAGCTGCTGAATTACAAGGTAAAGACTTTAACCACTTAACGAATGATCTTTATAAGAACATCAATGCGGGCAATTTCCCGAAATGGGATCTTTATATCCAAGTGTTGGATCCTAAAGATTTGAATAGCTTCGATTTCGATCCACTTGATCCAACTAAAATCTGGCCTACTGATTTAGTACCAGAAACAAAAGTGGGCACTTTGACATTAAATCGTATGCCGAAGAATTTCTTCCAAGAAACGGAACAAGTTGCTTTAGCACCAGGTAATTTAGTACCAGGTATCGAGCCATCAGAAGACCGCTTACTTCAAGGTCGTATCTTCTCTTACTCTGATACACAAATGTACCGTTTAGGTGCAAATCACCAACAAATTCCAGTAAACCGTCCATTGGTAAATGTGAACAACAATAACCAAGATGGTTATATGAATGTTGGTGCTACGACATCTAATGTGAATTACGAACCAAGTCGTATTGAACCAAAACCATCTACAGCAAAAGCTCGTGCTGTTGAAACTCCACTTTCTGGTACGGTTCAGCAACGTGGTGTGAAAGAGCAAAACTTTAAGCAAGCGGGTGATTTATACCGTTCATACTCTGCTAAAGAGAAATCTGACCTCATTATGAACTTAGCGGCTGATCTTGGTAACGTAAAAGATTCAGAAACTAAACACATCATGTTGTCTTATTTCTATAAAGCAGATGCGGATTACGGCACACGTATGACTAAAGCTGTAAACGGTAACTTAGCGACTGTTAAAGCGAAAGCGGCAGCTTTAAAAGACTAATCAAGATTAGTCCTTGAATTGGTGATTAGGGTCTAAGGTGTCACCTCAAAAAAGTCCTGTAAAACTCAATTCCTTTCCTGCAACCCTAGGGGAGTTTTACAGGCACTCGTTATCGAATTTAAACTCAGGTGAGGGAAGAATGAAAAATATTGTATATAGTTTATTAATCGCTTTACTGAGTTTAAGTTCAGTAATGCTTCAAGCTCAAACGACGTCTGTCAGTAGCTCACAACAATCAGATCAGAAAGAAGTGATTGACTTATTTTTTGCAGCAGCGAAAACAGGAAACAAAGAAGTTATTCATGAATTTTTGAAACATGGTTTTCCAGTCAATATTAAAAACCATGCTGGTTTTACACCATTAATGATGGCGACCTACTATGGTCATCAAGATATTGTAACGACTCTATTGGAAAACGGCGCAGACCGCTGTGCTCGTGATAATAAGGGTAATACAGCTTTGATGGGTGCTATCTTTAAGCTAGAATGGTCGATTGCCAAACAATTACGTCAGGTCGATTGTGATGCTCAAGCAAAACAGACAGGACACAAGACCACAGAAGAATTCGCAAAAGTTATTGGGCAAGATAAAGCATTGAAAGCTTTGACTGAGTCATATAGTCAAGACAATGCAAAAAAATAATCAGTTTAAGTTTTAGTAATTAGTCGAATAATCTTCGACAATTACTAAAACGAGCTATGAATCGCAACAAAATGTGCTTTAATGCAATAAGTTGCTAAAAACTGAAAAATAATATGTCTGCCATTATTCAATCCTTACTTGATACTGACTTGTATAAATTCACGATGTTACAAGTGGTATTACATCAATTTCCTCAAACGGATAGTGTCTATCAATTTCGTTGTCGTAACCTTGAAGATACAGCCTATCCACTCGTGGATATATTAGAGGAACTGAACGAACAGTTAGATTTACTGTGTCAGCTCAAATTTAAAGAAGATGAATTACAATATTTAAGAAGTTTACGCTTTATTAAAAGTGACTTTGTAGACTATTTAGAATTATTCCAACTTAAGCGCCGCTTTATTAAAGCCAGTATCGATGATCAAGGCCGTTTAGATATTCGTATCGAAGGACCTATGGTTCAAGCAATGATGTTTGAAATTTTCGTGCTTGCAATCGTCAATGAACTCTATTTTCGTCGTATTCGCGATGAGCAGGTATTGGCAGAAGGAGAGCGCCGTCTTAAAGCTAAAATTGAATTGTTGAAACACTATGAAAGTAGTCAACAACCGAATGATCCACCATTTCTTGTTTCCGATTTTGGAACACGCCGTCGCTATAGTTTTGACTGGCAGAAACATGTGGTGGAAGAGTTTAATAAGGCTGCACCACATATTTTTCGTGGCACAAGTAATGTTTTATTGGCAAAGCAGTTGGGTATTACACCCATTGGTACGATGGCACATGAATTTTTACAAGCTTTCCAAGCACTGGATGTTCGCTTACGTGATTTCCAAAAAGCTGCACTTGAAACTTGGGTGCAGGAATATCGCGGAGATTTAGGCATTGCACTGACAGATGTTGTTGGTATGGATGCATTCCTAAGAGACTTTGATTTGTATTTTGCCAAATTGTTTGATGGTCTACGACATGACAGTGGTGATCCATATGAGTGGGGCGATAAAGCCTACGCACATTATAAAAAATTAAAAATTGACAGCAAAACTAAAATGCTCACTTTCAGTGATGGTCTAAACTTAGAGAAGGCATGGGATTTGCATCAATATTTTAAAGATCGTTTCCAAGTGAGTTTCGGGATTGGTACTAACCTCACCAATGATATGGGACAAACTGCTTTGAATATTGTTTTAAAGTTAGTCGAATGCAATGGTCAATCGGTAGCTAAACTCTCTGATAGTCCAGGAAAAACGATGACTGATAATGATACCTTCCTCGCATATTTGCGTCAGGTATTTGATGTTGAGTCTCCTTAATCATAATTTCCCTTTTCTGATTTTTTGCTAATACCATGCAAAAAATCAGAATAATTTTGAAAAAGTCTTGTGCTAAGATTTGAACAAGGCCAATAGAACTATTCAATAAATATGACCACTAACGCTTTTGATTTCGGTCTGCTCATTGAAGCAGAACAACTTGTTCCTCATTTAGGAAGTGAAAAGTTACGTATTGTTGATTTGACCCGAAGTTCGGTCTATGAGCAATTACATATTCCGCATGCTATACATCTGAAGCCAAAATTTTTAGTGCGCCAAGAGGAACAAGCTACGGGTTTATTGCCTGATGATGAAGGGCTTCAGCAGCTAGTCCAGATATTAAACATATCACCTGAGCATCATGTCGTGGTCTATGATGATGAAGGTGGGGCATGGGCTGGTCGACTGATCTGGAATCTACACTGTATGGGTTTTTATAACACCAGTTTATTAAATGGTGGTATTCATGCATGGTTAGGCGCCAACTATCCTACGTCTTCAGAAGTTGAAGAGGTTCAGCCAGTCACATGTCTTTTTCAAGTTAAGACATCCAATGTTGATCAACACCGTATTGATTATTCAACTTTAATAAAAAAAATTGAAAATAAAACTTGCCAAGTATGGGACTGCCGAACGGCTGAGGAGTATACCGGGCAACGTCTCGCGGCACGTCGTGGGGGACATATTCCAACGGCTAGACATTTTGAGTGGAGTACTGCACTTAATCGTCAAAATCATTTAAAATTGCACCCCTTAGAACGCACGCAACAACGTTTAGAACAATTGGGCTTTCAATTTGATCAGCCAGTCGTCGTATATTGTCAGTCTCATCACCGTTCAGGTTTAGCTTACATTATTGGTCGATTACTGGGTTGGGATATCCAAGCTTATGATGGTGCGTGGAGCGAGTGGGGCAACCGCCTCGACAGTCCAATCATTACTGGAGAGTCACCTGAGTGAGTCTGACAAATTTAAAAAAGAAACTATTTATTCAAGCGCAGCAAATCGTCCCGCAACAAAAACTCAGCCGTTTGGTGGGTAAAGTCGCAGCCAGTGAAAACCCAGTATTAAAGAATTTTGTCATTCAAGCATTTAAAGCAAAATATGGCATTGATATGTCAATTGCTGAGCAACAAAATGCCTTGAAATTTAAATCCTTTAATGAGTTTTTCACTCGCTCTTTGAAAACAGGCGTTCGTTCAATTGATCCTAATCCTAAAAGTGTCGTGTCACCTGCAGACGGTGCAATTTCACAATTAGGTAAAATCAATGAGGGCGATATTTTTCAGGCAAAAGGTCAAAGCTTTTCAGTTGAAAAGTTAATTGGTGATCCTCAATTGGCAGCACCATTCAAAAATGGTGAATTTGCAACAGTGTACTTATCACCGCGTGATTATCATCGTGTGCATATGCCTTATTCTGGTACATTGACTGAAACTTTATATATTCCAGGTGAATTATTTTCAGTCAACCAAACTACAGCTGAAAATATTCCGGGTTTGTTTGCACGTAATGAACGAATGGTATGTTTATTCGATACTGATGTTGGTCGTATGGCTGTTGTTTTAGTTGGCGCAATGATTGTTGCTGGAATTGAAACTGTTGCGACAGGTAAAGTAAAACCAACAGGTCGCTTAGAGCTGAACCATCATGCGATGAAACTTGAAAAAGGTGATGAGCTCGGACGTTTTTATTTGGGTTCAACGGCTGTAGTTTTGTTTGAGAAAGATAAAATGCAATGGGACCAAGCATTTAAGGCGAACTCAACTGTAGTAATGGGTGAAGCGTTAGGTCATCTTATTTGAGTATATCTTCTCAATAAAAAAAAGCGCCTTAGGCGCTTTTTTTTATTCGTGCATTTTATACAAGCGTTCTTTGGGAAACACGGCAATAAATGTAGAGCCTTCGTTTTCTTTCGACTCGATTTCAATATGTGCGCCATGTTGCATAAGTACGTGCTTAACGATGGCAAGGCCTAAACCAGTACCACCTGTTTGACGACTGCGTGCACTATCCACACGATAAAAACGTTCAGTTAAACGCGGTAAGTGTTTTGGATCAATTCCAATACCAGTATCCTGAACAGAAAAATAGCCACGTTCTCCATCATCATGCCAGCCGATGGTGATGGTGCCACCTTTCGGGGTGTACTTTATGGCATTGGTAATTAAGTTACTAAACGCACTCGCCAATTCCATATCTGAACCAATTAAGTCACAGTGGCTGTCTATATCAAGGTTAAGTGTATGACCATAATCAATATTGTAAGCTTGCGCATCATCGAACAGATGGTTCATTAAACTTGGCATTTCGATAATTTGATTTTTCGCAATTTGTTTTTCATTTTCTAAACGAGATAAAAGCAAAAGATCATTGACCAATGCATTCATGCGTTTAGTTTGCGATTGCATTTGTTCAAAGGCACGTTTCCAGCGCGGATTGATATCTTCTTGATCTGTGAATGTTTCGATATACCCACTTAACACTGTGAGTGGTGTTCTTAATTCATGTGAAATATTGTCAACAAAATCTGAACGCATTTGCTCGAGATTTTTCATACGCGTAATGTCGTGCGCAACTAAGAGGCGACTTTCATTGCCAAAGCGAGTCAGTTTGATTTGCGCGTACTTATTATCATGGTTCACCAATTTAATTTTTACACCATCTGGTGCTTGATGGGTATTATGAAAATATTCAATAAAATCTGGCTGGCGAATAATCGTGAGCAGGTTGCGGCCACGATCAACAGCTTGAATGCCAAATAACTTTTCCGCAGCAGGATTCCACCATTCGATTTGATGGGAATCATCCGTAAGAATAATCGCTTCTGATAAAGCCACGAGAGAAGATTGAGTTCGATCGATCAGTCCAACCATTTCAGACTGAACAATACGTTCTTGGCGTTGAGCCCGATATACATTGAACAGTAATGCCCCCCAGATTCCATTTAAATTTGGTGGTACATCGTAAGGACGATTCGAAATCCAATCATTGACTAAATATAATGAGCGTAATTGGATACCAAAAAATATGAGACAGGCAATGCCTAAGCATATCCAAAGATAGCCAATCCCTAACCCGATACAGCCCGCAATAATCAGTAGAAATACCAGTAAACGTAAGTCTTGCTTGGCAAAAGTCCATAAACTGCTATATAGAAACTTTTGATGTTCACGTGCCAATTCTGGGACGGGGTAGGGTTCGTACATAAAATCTAAATTAACCTAAAGCAACATCAGCTCGTGTTGAAAAACGATAGCCAGTACCACGCACAGTTTGAACATAACGGTCTGCACCATAAGGTTCGAGCACCTTACGTAAGCGACGGATATGGACGTCGATGGTTCTGTCTTCAATATACACATTTCCACCCCATACCTGATCAAGTAATTGAGCACGGGTATAGGCACGTTCTGGATGAGTCATAAAGAATGCCAATAGACGATATTCTGTTGGCCCCATATCAAGAATATTTTGATTATAGCTGACACGTTGGCTTACTGGGTCAAGAATTAAGCCATTTGCATCAATGGTTTTTTCGCCATTTAACGCATTTGCACGTCTTAACACCGCTTTAATACGGGATACCAACTCACGTGTTGAAAATGGTTTCGTCATATAGTCATCTGCACCAGCATCAAGACCTTGAACTTTATGGTCTTCTTCGCCACGTGCAGTCAACATAATGACTGGAATTTCTGAAAGTGTTTCATCACGCTTAAGGCGACGACACAAATCTACGCCACTCACGCCACCCGGTAACATCCAGTCGAGTAGGATAAGCGCTGGACGTTGATCAACAATCATTTGATGTGCTTGTTTCGCATCTTCTGCTTCCAAGCATTGAAAGCCTGCCATATCTAAAGAAGTATGGATCATTTCCCGAATTGGGAGCTCGTCGTCGACAATTAAAATGTAGTCATCTTTCACAACGCAATATCCTATGATGAACGGTGAACCGTTTTATATTTATGACAGGCTTATTACAAAGATTAATTATGACAGTATCATTGCAAGATGGAAATCGAAGTTAAATATAGCAATGTTTTGTGACAATTAAGCTGATATTTTGTCTCATTGATATTTATTAATTTGAAATTAAATCAATATCTTAAATTTACTTACGATTTGTCACAATTTCTTCATCTTAATTTGATGCTACTTTTTCATTAGATCATTCAATAGGGCGAGAAAAACGGTTTTACATGCCTGAACGACCTCAGCACGTGGAAGTTTAAAACCACCTACTACCCAGCGAACAGCAACTTGAGTGACATAGCCATTTAGACCAGTTGCAATCAAGGAGATCTCTTTTTCAGTGAGATGGGTATGTGGCATCATTAATGTGACAAAGGCATGAATCATTCGGTCGAAACGGCCCATTGTTTCTTGAATGGTTGCATGATTATGAAGTTCTTGGACGAGCATTGCATCAATATAAATAATCCGAGCGGTACGCGGATCATCTTCTAAAAAACTAAAGAACGCATTTAGACCTGCATCAATCATGTTTAGAGGCTCAGGAGAGGCTTTCATAATAGCTTGCATTAATGTTTGTTGAAGCTTCTCAATCAGTTCTAAAAAGATCGTTTGGAATAAGTTTTCACTTTTCTTAAAAGATTCATAAAAGTAACGTTCAGTTAATTTCGCTTGTGTGCAAATATCTTTAACGGTTACTGAGAAAAAACCATGAGCTCCATATGCTTCAATACCCGCTTCAATAAGTTTCTCACGGCGTGCTTGTTTGCGTTCAGTTAAGGACATCCCTTTAAATTGACGCTCTTTTGCGGGAGGCTTTTCAATCGCTTGCTCGTGTTCTGATGGAGTGAGGTTCTCTGGGTTCATAGCAATTCGAGTCTTTTTATAAAAGTGTTATGCTGCGGTCAGTATAGAGTACTGATCAGCTAAAGATACTAAATTGGCCTATAGTAACAATAAAAATGGTCGATAGTTACATTGACAATAATAATTGTCAAAATTATAGTGAACATGAATGACCCAGATCAACGCTGTGGTGCATAAAAATCAAAAAAAGGATTCACAATGAAAAATTTTAAAAACAAAGTGGCTGCAATCACAGGTGCAGGTTCTGGTATTGGTCAACAACTTGCGGTGTTACTGGCTAAGCAAGGTTGTCATTTGTCTTTAAGTGACGTAAATGAAAAGGGCTTAGCAGAAACAGTTGAACTGACGAAGAATGCAAATGTACGAGTCACAACCAAAAAAGTAGATGTTGCGAATCGTGACGAAGTTAAAGCATGGGCGGCTGAAACTGTACAGAATCATGGTTCAGTGAACATGATTTTCAACAATGCTGGGGTGGCATTGGGTTCGACCGTTGAAGGTGCAACATACGAAGAGTTGGAATGGATTGTTAATATTAACTTCTGGGGTGTCGTATACGGCACCAAAGAATTCTTACCATATATTAAGAAAACAGGTGATGGACACATTATCAACATTTCAAGTCTATTCGGTTTAACTGCGCAACCCACTCAGTCTGCTTATAATGCAACTAAATTTGCTGTACGTGGTTTCACTGAATCTCTTCGTCAAGAGCTAGATATTGAAAATGTGGGTGTGAGCGCGCTTTGCGTACATCCAGGTGGCATTCGTACCAATATTGCGAAAGCTGCCAAAATGAATGACAGTTTAAAATCTTTGGGCATGAATCCACAGAAATCTGCACAGACATTTGATAAATTATTACGTTGTCCACCTGAAGAAGCAGCGCGTCAAATTCTAGAAGCAGTGCAAAAAGATCGCCGTCGTTTACTGATTGGTAACGATGCGAAAGTGATTGATTTAATGCAACGTGTGATGCCAACGGGCTATCAAAAAGTGACTGCATTTGCCACTAAAATGAGTAAACGTTTCGATTCTAAATAATCGTTAAAAAAACCCGCGTCATGCGGGTTTTTTATTTTCTTGATTTTTAATTTAAATCAGTACTTGAACAGTTTTCTTTTTCCAAACAAATTGATAATACAAACCTTGCATCACACATAAGCAAACGAAAGCCAAAGCATAAGCGTACCAGATTCCCGCCAGCCCCCACCATGCGCTAAATAGATAAGCTGCTGGGAGTTCAATACAGAGTATGGCTACAATATTGATGATCATTGGCATAGTCACAGTGCCACTTGCACGCATAATTGAGGCGAAAATAGCACTCGCGCCAAAAAATAAAATTGACCACAGCACAATAAACAATAATTGTTGCCCGAGTATCACAACTTTTTCATCTGTAATAAATAATGCCATGAGATATTTTGAGAACAAATAAGCCAAGATTACGAGCCCGCCTGTAAAGACAAAATTCATGCCCAGTGCTGTTTTAGTTACACGTGATAAAGAATCGGCTTTACCAGCACCAATCGCTTGAGCCCCAAAAATAGAAGCGGCAATTGCGATAGACAGAGCAGGGAATTGGATATAGTTCAAAACCTGATTGACTGCGCCATAAGCAGCTGTTGCTTCTGAACCATAGCGATTGACCAAACCGACAATGACTAAACCTGCCACAGAAGTCGTGACCATTTGAATGCCTGTAGGAACACCAAGCCTGAGAATAATTTTGCTCAGTTCAGGATTGTGGCGTACATGTTTACACATTGCTAAATCTGGACGTAATGGATGATTTTTTTTATTTAAATAAACGTACAGAAAAATAAGGACGGCCAGATAACCCACAATCGTAGCGATGGCGGGTGCAATGATACCCAATTGAGGAAATCCAAAATATCCAGCGATGAGAACAGGAGTAATAAAGAGCCCAATTAGACTGGTCATTCCCAAAGCGATGAGAGGTGTAATGCTATCACCGACACCACGTAAGATAGAGGTATAAATAATATAGATAAAGAGGAGTGGGCTACCTGCTAACATCCATTGAACATAAGGCAAAGATAAATGCATGACACTTGGGTCTGTGCCCAAGGCCTCAAGAATGTGGCGTGCAGATAGAACACCTAAAATGGCAATAATCGTCCCGCCGATCAATGTCATAAAAATAGTAGAGCCGACAACTGCTCGAACTTTTTCTAAATTTTGTGCTCCCCACGCTTGACCAACCAATACCGTCGAGCCAGCCGAAAGCCCAATTACAAAAGCCAAGAGACAGAACAAAATAGGGAAGAAGACTGAAACAGCAGCAATTGCTTGGACGCCCATCATTTGCCCGACGAAGATCGTATTAATTGTGCCTGATAAATTTTGCAGGATATTGGTTGCAATCAGCGGAACTAAAAAAACTAAAAAAACTTTCCAGAAACCAGGTTCATCAATCGGCCGTAAGGTTCTCGCCATATATAAGTCTTATCCATTATTGTTTTCTATATCAACGGATTGACCTTAGCACCTTATCATTCAAATTGCTTTAGTAATAAAGTAATCCGTTGCATCTCTTTTCGTTATTGTGATTAAACCTTCGTTAAAATTTCTCCTGCAAGATGCAAGGTTTCTTCTTGTTTTGCAAAACAGACTCGAATGAGCTTCAGATCTTGAGGTGGCTGTTGATAAAACACTGATATAGGAATCGCTACCAGTTTGTGTTGTTCTGCAAGATATTGGCACATTTCTATATCTGTGAGCTCAGGTCTTAGTGTACTGAAATCTAAGTTTTGAAAATAAGTTCCTGGTGACGGCAGATATTGAAATTTTGAATGTTGAATTCCATGGATGAATAAGTCACGTTTAGCTTGATAAAAATTGGGGAGATCTAAAATATGTTCAGGATGTTGTTCGATGAATTGATTAAGCGCGACTTGAATCGGATGGACACCACAGAAATTGGCAAATTGATAAATTTGACGAAATACTTTCATCAGTGCCTGAGGTGCAACGCAATATCCAGTTTTCCAACCAGTAACATGAAACGTTTTTCCGAATGAACCAATCACAAAACTACGATCTCGAAGTTCAGGAAAACTAAGCGCAGAATAATGTTGTTGACCATCAAACACTAAATGTTCATAGACCTCGTCAGAAAGTACACAAATGTTTTTATCCTGAATCAACTCGATCAGTTGTTGCCAATCTTGCTTGGACCAAATTGCACCTGAGGGATTATGTGGTGTATTTACAATGATTAATCGCGTTCGTTCATTTATTCGATCTTTCACCACATTCCAGTCAACATGGAAGTCTGGATGTATCAAGTTGATATGGATCGCTTGCGCCCCAGCGAGTTTCACTGCAGGTGCATAACTATCATAAGCAGGATCGAAAATAATTACTTCATCTCCAGCATTTACAACAGCTTGAATCGCACACAAAATTGCAGTCGTTGCACCAGGTGTAATGGTGATTTCGCTGATCGGGTCTAAATCGACTTGGTCTCGTTGGCAGAATTGGGCTGCAATTTTTTGTCTTAAACTCAGCAGACCGTCACCAGGTGGATATTGGTTATAGCCTTGTTGTGTGGCTTGAGCTAAAGCTGCAATTAATTCAGGAGGAGGTGGAAAATCAGGAAAACCTTGAGAAAGATTTAACGCGTTCAACTTTTGGGCGAGTGCTGACATCACGCTAAAAATAGTGACACCTAAGTCTGGTAATTTAGATTCAATTTTAATCATGCTGGATAGTAATATTTAGCCCGTTTCTTCGTAGTTTAGCAGTTGAAATGCCTGCACTAAATACAAATATCTGCGACATATTCGTTTTAATTTTCATAAGATTCTAATGATCTTCAATTAAGTTTAAAACCTTAGATGATCTATGTGATCTCATGTTACAAATGATTGATCTGACTTTGCTTCATTTCATTTTTTAACCAATTTAAAAAAATAATCTTCCGAGGATCTTCAATAAATCTAGTATGGGACAGTAGATAATAGGCAGAACCATCCTGAAGAATTGGTGTTATTTTTTTTACAGACTTGAGCTCTAATTCTTTTTCAATCATGTAGATAGAAATGATCGTCTTTCCTAGGCCAGCCAAGCAGCCTTCTAAACATAAGTAAAAATGCTCTAATTCTATTTTGGAATGTTTCTTCAAAATATCTTTGAGTTCATCCAATTGGTGTAATTTTTTTGCAAAATAAGGGCGTGATTTAGAAATTAACAATTCTTTGGTTTTAGGGTGGTGAGATGCTTGGACTGCCACAATATATTCATCGCCAATTTTCTCACTAAACAGATGCGACCCCCATTCAAAATCATTTCTTCGTATAGCGATATCGATATTATCTTTTTCAAAGTCGACTACACCACCACCTGTGAGCAAAACTATTTCAAAATCATGTCCAAGTTTTTTAAATTCAACAAGTCGTGGAATTAACCACTTCATCGAAATGGTTGGTTCACAGGACAGTACCAATTGTTTGTTTTCAGTTTTATTTTGAGTTAGTCCAATTAAACAATCATCCAATTGATTGAAAATATTCTGAGCGCAATGAAAAAGAGTTTCTCCTTCTTTGGTGAGTATCAAGGTTTTATTTCGTCGTTCAAATAATGTGATATTTAATATTTCTTCGAGATTGTAAATTTGCTTACTGACGGCACTTTGCGTAACAAATAATTTCTTTGCTGCAATCGTGACACTGCTGTATTTAGCGACAAAATAAAAAAACTTCAGTGAATTCAAAGATATTTTTTCTATCATTCCAAAAACTCATGTATTTTTAGTCGATTTTATTGATTTTATTTTTTTAACTTTTGTTCAAAATGAAGATTACCAAAAGCAAAATAAAGCTAATACAATGGAAAATATATTAAAATTCAGTCCATTTAACAAGCAGCATCTCGATGAATACACATATTCAAAAGAGATAATCAACAAGGGTTATGCGTTTATTGATTTAAATACATTCCAAGAAATACAGAAAAATAATAATTTTCACGATGTTAATGAGCAAGATGTCAGTGATTTTATAGACAGTTGGAACGCTCTAGATTTAGATCAATTTATGTCGGATAAAGGTAAATATCGAACAAGAAAACATGCAACTTTACTATTAATGATAAGCATAAAATTTTACTGAAAAATTCTTATATTCCTCATTTTCAGACGATTGAATACAACACTTTGAATGGTGGAATTGCGAGATATTTTTCAGAGATTGATAAAAATACAATTGAAAATCCAATTTTTAGAAATTTACTACAATTCGCATATCTCACCTTTTCAGAAATTGAAACTGAAAATTGGTTTATCGAAGCGCATCAATTTCGCATTGAAGCAAAATTTAACGATAGTGGTAAGCCAACCCCTGAGGGGATACATCGCGATGGGGTGGATTTCGTTTTAATGGCCATGATCAACCGTCAAAATGTTCAGGGTGGAATGACCCGAATTTATGACTTAAATAAGAATTTGAAAGCAGAATTTATGCTTGAAAATTTTTTAGATATCGCACTTGTGGATGATCATCAGGTCTATCACAGCGTAACGGAAATCAAAGTCAATGATTTTACGTTGGGTGATATTGGATTAAGAGATGTATTAGTGATCACGTTTAAAAAGGCATAATGAATGGGTGAGTTTATAGCAGTTATTCTCATCACCATACTCGCTGTTGTGAGTCCTGGTGCTGATTTCGCTATCGTGACAAAAAACAGTTACTTATATGGTAGAAGGATAGGTGTTCTCACTTCACTGGGAATTTCTTTAGGTGTGTTGATTCATGTGACTTATACGCTCATTGCTGTCGCATTTGTCATGGCGTATACACCTCAAATTCTAAATATTGTGAAGTATATTGGAGCCATCTATCTCATCTATATCGGTTATAAAACTTTTGTACAAAGTCCGGTTGTCGAGACGTCATCAACTGCTGCAATTAATCCTTTTCAAGCAGTGAAATATGGCTTTTTCACCAATGCACTTAATCCTAAAACGACTTTATTTGTGATTAGTACATACACTCAGATCATCAGTGTGAGTACGCCGAAAGCGATTCTGGTCGGTTATGGGCTATTTATGTCTTTTGCTCATTTTTTATGGTTTGGATTGGTGGCTTTGCTTTTTTCATCGATTGTTTTAAGACAGAAAATGTTAGCTAAGCAAGTACAGATTAACAGAGTGATTGGAACTGTATTATGTCTGCTAGGGATAGCACTTCTGTTTGCTAAATTTCAATAATAGGGTAGCAATATGAAAAAGATGGCTTTTATCGATATGGAAGGTGTTCTTGTCCCTGAAATATGGAAACACTTTTCAAATGTATACAATATCCCAGAGTTGGCGATTACAACTCGAGAAGTCGCAGACTATAAGTCTCTGATGGAATTTAGAATTAATTTACTGAAAGAAAATAAAATTCCTTTAAAACAATTAATCGATGACATTAAAGAACTGGATGTCATTCCAGATGCTAAGGAGTTTTTAGAATATTTGCAAAAGGCTGAAAATTTTGAAGTTAACATTATTTCAGATTGCTTTTATGAGTTTTTATTTCCCTTTTTTGAAAAATTAAATCTTCCTGTTAAAAATACATATTGTCATCACTTAGAAATTGGACCAGATGGATTTATAGAAAATGTTCTGTATACACGAGATAAAGGGAAACATGAAATTATTGTAAAGTTCCAAAAAGAAAACGTTTCAATGACCAATAGTATTGCGATCGGTGATGCATTCAATGATTTTTCGATGTTGCATTTAGTTGATTATGGTTTTTTATTTCAACCCTCAGAAGACGTGAGAAAGAACTCCCCAGCTTATTTTTGTAAAGTAGACTCTTATCAAGATATTATTTCACATTTAAATCGTAAAAAAATTATGTAACCTTATAATATTATTATGGTTTATATAAGATGAAGCAGATAGGAATGACTCTAGTGATAGCTTAGTTATTTAAATGGATTAAGAATAATAAATACAGCCCATTCATGCAGAAATGGGCTTTTTGATGACGTCAATTCACAATGAATTCAATTTTAGTTAGCGACCAAATTTAAATTTCATTTCTAAGTTAAATCAAAAATTCAACTGCTGCTCGGATGATCCCTAACACTAAACCGATAAATGCACCAACGACAACACCGTTGACGCGAATCATATGTAAGTCACCACCGACTTCATTTTCAATTTTATCGATCATTTCTCGTGAGTCCCATTCGTGAATGCGTTCACTGATAAATAAAATGACTTTTTCGCTGTATTGATCACTGAGATTGACTGCCATTGAACTCATTTTTTCATTTAATAATTGGCGTAATGCAGGATTGGAAATGATGTTTTGACCGACTTGTTGAATCGCAACACGTAAATTTTCAGCTATACCTGAATCTGCTTTCTCCAAATCTTCACGAATGGCATTGCACAGAATGACGACGGCACCAGTAATAAAATTTAAAACTTGAGGACTATCTAACAATGCATTTTTAGTTTCATTTAATTTAAGACTCGCCTGACTTTCAGGATTTGCCAGTTCAGTCATTAAATGCTGTGCAATACTCTCAATTTTTTGACGCCATGGATGCTCTGGATCTGCCAACATTGACTCGACACGCTCTATTAAAGAGTCAATCGTTCTTTGTTGAACATCGATACCGATCCAACTTGCGCCTTTGGCTAAACGCCACACTCCGAGTTCTTTAAATAGGGTGCGGGTTAGCTCCCGAGTTTGTTCAGGATGTGAAGTCACCCAACCGTGCGCAACATCGAGACCACGTTGTAAAACATCTTGGTGGAAGTCATTTTCTAATACGGCACGAATCATTTCACTGGCCAGGGTATTGATTTGAGTGTTCTTTACCCATTGCACACTGTTAGTTTGAATAAACCTACCGACTTGTTCTTGTCCAACAAACTCAAAAACTTTAGGCACTGTCTGTTGAATCACTTGAGTCACTTGACGATTGTTATCTGGATTGGCTAGCCATTGTCCTACTGCCAAACTCACATCTGTTTGACTCAAGCTTTTTGCCACAATCTGTGGCGATAGGAAGTTTTCTTGAACAAAACGTCCCATGGATTCTGCAATACGCGCTTTGTTACGTGGAATAATTTCGGTGTGATCTTTTAAAAACTTAGGAATAGGGATACGACCGAATGGGTTCCGAAACAAAACCGTAATGGCATACCAATCTGCTAAACCACCAACCACACCTGCTTCAGCAGACAACATTAAAATATGAATAAGCCAAACATATTCTGGAAAAATTTTGGCAGCCACCATGAGCGATATCCAAGCCAATACAGCGACAACCAGTGCGATCATGGCAAATCGTTTGCTTCGATCCAGACTAGGGGTAGTCATTGTTGGTGATGCACTCATGCATAATTCCTATGTAAGCTGTTGTATTAATATTATTTTATTGTGATAGAGAAGGCTGTGTTTGTACAGGCAGTACGTCGCCTGTAGCACTTAAACCATATTTAGACCCTAAGGCCTGTAAAATTAAACGTGCATCAAAAGCATCTTGAGGTGCTGTTTTTTGATCTTTAAAACAGGTGATGGTATAGGCTACTTGAACTGGCTCTAAACTGACCACCTGTGGCAGATCATAAAAAGGATCAAAGAACATAGGATGTCTACGATATCCATAACCATACGGGTAAGGATTGGAATAAACCACAGCTTGACGAGGTGGTTGTTGTGTGCGATTGCTTGGATCATCTTGGACTTTAAAAAAATGAAAGCCCTGTTTGACCGTTGTTTGTGCAGCTTTAAGTAAGGTTATTTCTTCAGCTGTACCATAGCTCATGTTGGATGAGCCTTGAAAACTAATACGATACGTTGATTGGTTCAAGGGAATAGTTGCGAATTGCCCAAGCTGATCAAATGTAGGCGGTTTACTTGGCGTCGTGACACAACCAGACAGCAGGATCATGCCAGATAATCCCAAAATCATGCATAAGTTCTTCATTTCGCTCTCCTGAAGTCTGTTGTATCAATATCAATTTAGAAGCTACTGTTTGGCTGTTTTAAAAATTCTATTTCCTCAGGTGTAGAGAGACGATTTAAAATTTCATTACGATGAGGATAGCGGCCGAAACGTTCAATGATGACTTGATGCTTTTTCTCAAAGTCTAAATTTACAGGGTTGCCTAATGCCTCAAACAAACGAAGCGCTTGAGTGTGAATGATTTTTGATTCGCTATGCATGAAAGGCATATATAAGAAGCTACGTTGTTCAGGTTCCAGTTCGAGATCTAAACCAAGACGAACCGCTTCTTGAGCTAGCCCAAGTGCTAATGGATCTTGGGCAAAAGATTCAGCTTTGCCACGATAAACATTACGAGAAAATTGATCCAAGACAATGATTTCTGCTAAGCGTCCTAAAGCAGTTTCCCGCCATGTCCATAGTTCGCCTGCGGCAGCTTGTTGGATGGTGTGACCAAATTGCGCTTGAATAAGTTGATCGAAAGCATCGCTTTTCGTAAACCAATGTGGTTGAGTTTCAGCACTGAACCAAAAATCTATAACGTTGTGATAATTCATATTCTTTACAGTTTGTTAGCATTTATTCTGCAATAAAATC
Organism: Acinetobacter sp. DSM 11652; assembly: GCF_900109815.1. Lineage (NCBI taxonomy): Bacteria > Pseudomonadati > Pseudomonadota > Gammaproteobacteria > Moraxellales > Moraxellaceae > Acinetobacter > Acinetobacter sp. DSM 11652. The sequence goes on along the minus strand of NZ_FOBK01000003.1, from coordinate 163,831 downwards.
ACAAATTTCAGATGTCTTAAAGACTAAGATTGTGTTAAAAATTTGCCAAAATAAAAGGTTTATCCAACTGAAATGTATATGCAAACTGCATTTGGGAATATAAATCACGGTATACTTGATATAAATCAATAATTTTTTATCTCAGTCGTTCTTCTAGATAAGCGAGTAAGTAATGAGTCAACCCGAAGCGCTCTCTGAAACAATTTTACCAAATTGGGTGGATTCGTCGGTGTTTAAAGGTATGTTACGAGGCATTGAGCGCGAAAGCTTAAGGATGCAAAGTGATGGCTTTATCTCCCAGAAAGATCATCCTAAGGGTTTAGGCTCTGCGTTAACTCATCCTCATATTACGACAGATTATTCTGAAGCCTTACTTGAGTTTATTACGCCTCCTCAATCTTCAATTCCTGAAGCATTAAGCTACTTAGAAGATATTCATGCTTTCACTCATCGACATCTAGAAGATGGTGAAAAGCTATGGCCAATGTCGATGCCATGTATGTTGGATGATGAAGAAGAAAGTATTCGTCTTGCGCAATATGGCTCGTCCAATATTGGTAAATTCAAAACCTTATACCGTCGTGGTTTAGGTGTACGTTATGGTCGTCGTATGCAGACGATTTCAGGTGTACATTACAATGTTTCATTCCCTGATGCGTTGTTTGAGCAGTTGCAAGCAAACGAGCAAGATGAAGCTTTAAAACAGCTCAGTTTGCAGGATTATCGCAGCCATCGATATTTCGCTTTAATTCGAAATTTCATTCGTTTAACCCCATTGGTTATGTTTTTGATAGGTGCAAGCCCATCGGTCTGTCGTTGTTTTATGACGGGTCGTGAACATCATTTATTGCCTTTAATTAAGGGAACATTGTATTTGCCATATGCCACTGCATTGCGTATGGGGCGCTTTGGATATCAAAACTCAGCGCAGAAAGAGTTAGGTATTCATTACAATGATTTGAAAGGATATTTAGCAGGCTTACAAAAGGCGGTGAAAACGTCTTATGCTGCTTTCAGTCGTTTGGGATTAGATGACGAAGCGGGCGAACCGATCCAAATTAATGATCACGTACTGCAAATTGAAAATGAGTACTACAGTCTTGTACGCCCTAAACAAGTACCACAGTCTGGTGAAACACCATCTGATGCATTAGCAAACCGTGGTGTAGGGTATGTAGAATTGCGCGCAGTAGATGTGAATCCATACAGCCCTATTGGTATCAATGAAGATACTGCAGGCTTCTTAGAGGTATTAGCGCTTTATTGTTTATTAAAAGATAGTCCTGAGCTGCTAGATGATGAACTTGAAGTGATTGAACAAAACCAGCAAGAAGTTGTGAATCGTGGACGTGCGCCAAATGCTGCCATTGTTGAAAATGGTCAATCAATTGAAATTGAGACATGGGCAAATCAATATCTCAAACAGATGCAGCCTTTAGCAGAAAAGTTAGATCAAGCTCACTCGACCTCGTTGTATTCTGATGCAATGCAAATTATGCAATCACGAGTAGATGAAGTGGATGAAACCTTCTCTGCGAAAATAGTAGAAGATACACTAAAACATAGTGGTACTTGGAGCTTAGGTAGTGTGCTCGCGCATCAACATGCTGATCATTATCAAAATTATGTGTTATCTCAGGATAAAGTCACCTATTTTGAACAACTTACAGTGCAATCACTTGAGCAGCAACAACAGTTGGAAGCAGAGTCTAGTTTAAGCTTTAAAGAATATCTAAAAGCATATCGATAAAAATATTGAGGAAAGTATATGCAGTGGCAAAATTACCGCATGGTGAGTGGCCTGTTGTTTATAGCCAGCGTGATTGGAATGGCCTTCGCGTTGTATCTCGAACATGTCCAAGGTCTTGAACCTTGTCCATTGTGTGTATTTCAACGGTTAGGTCTGATCGGATTGGGGCTGATTTCTTTTATTGCGTTTCTACACAATCCCGTCCGTAATGGTTTAAAACGAGTATATGCTTTCCTAGGGACATTATCGATTTTATGGTCAGCGGGTGTTGCTGCACGTCATGTCTGGCTGCAGAGTTTACCTCCGGATAAAGTGCCAAGTTGTGGGCCTGGTTTAGATTATTTGGTAGATGCTTTGCCGCTTAAAACAGTGCTTCAACAAGTGCTGTCAGGATCAGGCGAATGTGCGGTAGTAGACTGGACTTTCCTAGGTCAGTCTTTACCTGTGTGGTCTTTGGTATTTTTTAGTATTTTGGTGATCATCTCGATTTGGCAGTTATTCAGAAAGTATTCTGCTTAAAATAAAAAAGCCAACTAATAGTTGGCTTTTTTATTGAAGATGGTCAGGTTTCTACGATTCCTTCCATGCTTTCTAATTTGATTAAATATTTACGGATTTGCTCTTCAGCTAATTCATCGTGATGTGGATAGAACCATTTAACGATTTGCTCAGCAACACTGGAATGGTATTGAATTTCCATATGATTGAGCCCGTAGAACACCGCTTTATGTGATTCTGGCAATTTCAGTTGGAATCGCGGATTTGGATGCTCACCCAAAGCACTTTGCACACTCACTAAGTAATCGCCAATGACTTTAAGTGTACGATTTTTACGATTTTCAAACTCAATTGTTCCAGCTACTAAGAATGTATTGATATGTGAAGGCAGCGGTGCAGGTTTACGATTATCATCCATCATGCCAATACGAGCGTGATTGTGTTCCCAGTCATCATCACGGACACTACCATGGCGTAAATCCAAAATACCATCACTGCGAATATTCACAATGTGGCTGGCTAACTTGATGATGGGAAAGTGTCCAATTTTTTCTTGAACGGCAAAGCCAATACGTTCTAGAACCGCACCATGATGTGGAGAACCTAAGCAGACCAAATTCTCTGCCATGTGAAACCATTGATGGAGATTTTGTTTACCATAAAACAAAGCACTTCGAGAAACCAAACCACCCATACTGTGACCGATTAAATCAAGGCTGGTGATACGTGGATTGCGCTTTACCAAGTCTTCAAGCATATTGGCCAACGAACGACCATTCGCTGAAATTCTGCGCCCAGTGTTGTAATGCAAATAAAGCATGGTGTTGTTGTCGCGTTGTGCAAGCAGTTTTTCACCAATACCGCCATAGTTGCGATTGGTCCAATCAAGATGATTCATGCACAGACCATGGCAAAAGATCACGACACGACCTGACAGGTCACCCTGTTGTAACTCTCCATAGTGATCATACAGATTACTGGTAATCGCCAACGGATTTTGATTTTTGAGTAAATAGTCGCCAATCACGCCATTAAGAGCACTGACCAAAAAAATCATTTTTGGCGTGAGGGGCTTATCATGGAGTTTCGGAAATTGATCAATGATTTTGCGCAGGGCTGGTGCGACCAAATAATTTCCGTAATTTAGAAGCGTGTCATATGAAAATTGATATAACTTTCGAACGTACGTTTTCTTTTGAAATTCTTTTGATGTTTTTTTACTTAAACCAAATACGGTTAAGAGCACTTCACGTTGAAGTGATTGAATGAGATTTTGAACAGCAAGGTTAATTGGAGTGCTGACCAGTTGTGCCAAACCTTCAAGCACATCGGCCTGACTTGGAGGAGATCGATCCCATTTACAATAGGTTTCATGTAGTGGCGTTAAACTCGGCATCTAGTCTTATCCTGATAGTGCATGATCATCTAAAGACACTTTATTTTTAGCAATGATCACTGTATAAAATTCCTTGTATTTATCTTATGTTGTTCATCCCGAACAATTTTTAAGATAACTTTGATTTCAGATCGGCTCTAATTTTTTTGTCTGACAATATTTGTTATCGTACAAAAGAGAAACAAATATGTGATCTGATTCACAATAAAAATTAGAACAATTTTGAGGAAAATGCAATTAATCAGTTCATGAATATTATCTATCTACATGGATTTCAAAGTAGTCCTTTTTCGATTAAAGGGCAACTGATTCGTCAGTATTTTGAAAGACATGAACATGTACAAGTGCATTTGCCTGATTTAAATATGCCGCCTGATCAGGTAATTACTTTGATTTCGACACTCATCGAGTCTATGTCAAATGTCGTTTTGATTGGGAGCAGTTTAGGTGGATTTTATGCGACGCAGCTTGCCGCGAAACATGGAGTCGCAGCTGTACTGATTAATCCCGCTATGCAACCATGGAAATTATTTAGAAACTTGTTTTCAACGGCGCAGTTTCCTCATCCAGTCACTGCGAATTGGTCGTTAGATGAAGCTCAGCTTGATCAATTGGAGGATATGGCAGTTCCGTTTGTGCAAGATGCAGACAAAATCTTGGTCTTGTTACAACAAGGTGATGAAGTTTTGGATTATCGTGAAGCGGAACGTTATTATAATTGCGATGGTCATCAAGCGTTCCTCATTACAGAAACATATGGCAATCACGCGATGGATGATTTCGCGGATAAAATACCCTTGGTATATCAGTTTTTAGCTGACAGCTTAAAATAAGGAAACAATTCAACGTGTCTCAATATACGGCCCAATCCCTTGAAGTCTTATCTGGTTTAGATCCTGTACGCCGTCGTCCAGGCATGTATACCGATACCACACGTCCAAACCATTTGGCGCAAGAGGTCATTGATAATGCGGTCGATGAAGCATTGGCAGGACACGCGAATAAAATTACAGTGACTGTGTATAAAGATGGTTCATTGTCAGTAGAAGATAACGGGCGTGGTATGCCAGTTGATATTCATCCTGAATATGGTCAAAGCGGCATTGAAATCATTCTGACTAAACTGCATGCAGGCGGAAAATTCAGCACAGATAATTATCAATTCTCTGGTGGTTTGCACGGGGTTGGTATTTCTGTTGTAAATGCGCTTTCCACACGTGTGGAAGTCCAAGTTCAGCGCCAAGGTAATTTATACAAAATGGCTTTTGAGCAAGGTGAAGCAACGGCACCACTTGAAGTTTTGGAAGGTAAAGCACCTAAACGTGCATCGGGTACCTCAGTTCACTTTTGGCCTGAAGCGAAATATTTTGATTCTCCTAAATTTGCATTAAAGGCGCTTAAACATAATTTAAAAGCGAAGGCGGTATTAGCTGCTGGCTTACAAATCAATTATGTTGATGAAATTAACGACGAAAAGATCACTTGGCAGTTTGAAAATGGTCTCGTCGATTATTTGATGGATGAGTTGGAAGATCGTGAAATCATCCCTATGCCTGCATTTGTCGCTACAGGTGACGCGGAACGTGCCAGTGCGGAGTTTGCGATTTGTTGGAATGTTGAAGGCGGAGAGAGCATTCAAGAATCTTATGTGAACTTGATTCCAACGGCGCAAGGTGGCACACATGTGAATGGTCTTCGTTCAGGTGTGACGGATGCGATCCGTGAGTTCTGTGAGTTACGTAATCTCTTACCACGTAATATGAAACTTTCAGCGGAAGATGTGTGGGATGGCGTGAACTATATTCTGTCTTTGAAATTTCAAGAGCCACAATTTTCAGGTCAAACCAAAGAGCGTCTTTCAAGTCGTGAAGCCTCTGGGATTGTGCAGAACATCGCAAAAGATGCTTTTGCCTTATGGTTGAATCAAAATTCAGAAATTGCAATGCAATTGGCTGAAATGGCGATTTCAAAAGCGGGACGTCGTTTAAAAGCTGCAAAGAAAGTTGAGCGCAAAAAAATCGTTTCAGGTCCAACTTTACCAGGCAAATTATCTGATTGTGTGGGACATAGTTTGGAAGAGTCAGAACTATTTATTGTGGAAGGTGATTCTGCTGGAGGATCTGCCAAACAGGCGCGTGATAAGAATTTCCAAGCGATTATGCCGATCCGCGGAAAAATTTTAAACACTTGGGAAGTCTCTTCAGATGAAGTACTTGCTTCTCAAGAGGTTCATAATATTGCAATCGCAATAGGAGTCGATCCGGGTTCTGATGATTTGTCTGAACTTCGCTATGGCAAGATCTGTATTCTTGCCGATGCAGACTCAGATGGATTACATATTGCGACTTTGCTATGTGCATTATTTGTGAAGCACTTCCCAAGCCTAGTTGAAGCAGGGCACTTATTTGTTGCGATGCCACCTTTATTCCGTATTGATGACGGTAAAGATGTGCATTACGCGCTTGACGAAGAAGAATTAGAAGGCATATTGAAAAAAGCCAAAACTAAATCCCCACAAATCACACGATTTAAAGGTTTGGGTGAGATGAATGCAAGTCAGCTCCGTGAAACAACATTGGATCCCAATACTCGTCGTTTGGTGCAACTAGATTTGGATGATGTGCATTTTACTTCAGGTTTATTAGATAAATTATTAGCCAAGAAACGCGCAAGTGATCGTAAAGAATGGTTGGAACAAAAAGGCAACTTAGCTGAATTAGTCGTTTAATTTTCTGCAGACACGAGCATTAAAGCCCGCAGATGCGGGCTTTTTTATACTTCACAGAGTGAACAATTCACACCACGACAGTTGTGTAGCACTGAACTGCGTGCACTATTTTTATTAGTACCTGGACCGCCCACTAAAGGTCCTGCAAGTTGTTCTGCACCTGATCCTGGGCGCCATTTGGTCTTCATGTTGATTTGTTGTCTGCCAGTAATCATCGGTTTCGCTAAGGTGGGTTGTTGGCAGTATTTGCATTCGATGGTGTCAGTTGCAATCCTAGAAATAGGCACACGTTGTTCAAAAATTCCTTCGCAGTGCTCACAGCGGAAATCGTATAATGGCATGGTCGTGCTCCTACTTATTTTTAAGCATGCGCATGTTTAAAAGTTAAAAAGGAGGTAGCTCGCATGCTTACTCAAGCTACCCCGTAAAATGGTGAAACCTGTAACAACAATAATGCGCTAATTAGCGTTTATGCCCCCAAAATTTATCGTCATTTAAAGCACCTTGCGGCAAGATATTTTGTTCAAAAATGGAGGTTGGGAGTGAGACGGTACATGCACAGTTTGGAATATCTACAATACCTCCGATACGACCTTCAACTGGTGCAGCGGTAAGTAACATGTAGGCTTGTGACCCAGTAAAGCCAAAGTTTTCAAGATACTTGATGGCTTTTAAACATGCTTGGCGGTAAGCCACTGTCGCATCGAGATAGTGATTTACACCATCTTCAACACTGATCCCTTCGAAAGTCAGCCATTGATCATAATTTGGACGTACATTGCTTGGAACAAAGATGGGTGAATCAATATTGTATTTTTCCATTCCACCTTTGATTAAATCGAAACCGACACGTGTAACGCCATCCATTTCAATCGCACCACAGAAACCAATTTCACCGTCACCTTGTGAGAAGTGGAGGTCGCCCATTGAGAAGCCAGCACCTTTTTGATAAACAGGGAAGTAAATACGGCTTCCTGCAGCAAGGTCTTTAATGTCTGTGTTACCCCCATGTTCACGTGGAGGAACTGTGCGTGCAGCTTCAGCCGCCATACGATCAAATTCTGGACCTTTCACACCACGCAGAACGGCTGTACGTGGATCAGGAGGGTTTGCCTGACCTTTAGGAACGAGCAATGCTTCACGGCGATTCCATTCTTTCAGTAAATCATGTGATGGTAGAGTTCCCATCAAGCCAGGATGTTTTAATCCTGCAATACGTACACCAGGGATATGACGTGAAGTTGCAAATAAACCTTTCAAATCCCAAATGGCTTTATCTGCCTCTGGGAAATAGTCCGCCAAGAAGCCACCACCATTTTCCTTGGCAAAAACACCCGAAAAACCCACATCAGAAATCGGTTGAATGTCTAGTAGATCAATGACCAACAAATCACCTGGTTCTGCACCTTCAACATAGAATGGACCTGTTAAAGGATGAGCACGTGTTAAATCCACATTTTTAACATCAGAAATATCGTCAGTATCTTTAATTTGTGCGTCAAGGAAATCCAAACTTTCAATCAGAATTTCTTCACCAGGTTTTACTGATGTCAGAAAAGGTAAGTCTGGGTGCCAACGGTTGTGACCAATTTCGGCTTGCTCCGCAAGTGGAACTCCTGGTTTGATTTTAATATGTTGCATAATGTATCCCCTGTATTGAGGTCAAATAAAGTTTAGGTCTCAGTGTTGTTGTGATGCTTCGTGTATCAGTAACGGATCAAGTTGTTTCACTGCAGGCTCAATCATCTGAATTTGAAGCTTCGTATTGTCGTAATCGATGATGAATTCACTAATGTGCTTGTTGTTTAGAAAAGCTTTCGCGAGTGCAGGTTCAACTAACACTTTAAAACGACGGCTTAAACCCCGAGCACCAAATCGAACATCATGTCCTGAACTCAGGAATCGAATGGCAGCATCGGTCAAAGCAATGGTTCGACTTTGCTTTTTTAGACGTTGGTTCATTTTGTCAATTTCGAGTTGGACTAAGGTTGCAGCAAAATCAGATTCAACTGGCTGATAATGTAAGATTCGCTCAATTCGATTTAGAAACTCAGGATCAAACTTTTTATCGAGTGCTTTTGTCGTGATTTCACTGTCATCTAATTTCAAATGCTTGGCTAAATTCTGGAGTGGTTTTGGTAATTGACAGAGTTGTTTCAGACGCTTTTGAGCATCTTTGGCACCCACATTACTCGTCATAAAAATCATGCAGTTTTTAAAGTCTAAAACCTTTGTACCCGCAGTTAATTTTAAAGTTCCTGTTTCAAGCACATTGAGTAGCCCTCGAATGACTTCAGTACTGGCTTTTTCAATTTCATCAAAGAGAACAATGCCAGGTTTGGAGAAACTCCCTTGAATCAGGGCTTCATCGAATAAAGTATTTCCTTCTTTAGAGCCGACATAGCCTGGTGGGGCACCTGTCAGGGCGGCTGCATAATGCTCTTGTGCCAATGTATTCATATCAATTCGACAGAATGCATCAGCTTTACCGTGTATCGCTTCAGCAATGAGGCGGACTGTTTCCGTTTTTCCTACACCGGTAGGACCTAACATCAGTGTGACACTTAAAGGACGATGAGCTGCGTTAAAATCTGCTTTCACTGTGGTAAGCATATTTTCAATTTCATCAAGTGCGGCTTCTTGTCCAATAATATGTTCACGTAGATGGGTCATCACGGCATCTGGTTCAAAACTGAATCGGGAAGTACGTGCAATACATTCCTTGCTTTGCATGTCATAGCGTTGTTTTGCCAAACTTTCCTGATTGGCATGTATACGGTCACTGGCAAATGTCATGTTCGAAACCTCCTGAAATCAAGTCGGACGAAGCTTCTTTAAGAAGCTTCTTTCTCTAACCCTTCGTGAGGTAAGTTGCCAATTGGGCACTCTGCAACGCCAATGGTTGAACGCGTAAACTGCTCAACATTTTCCTGTGCTTTTTGTGCGTCTAAGACCCATGTCTTGTAGAAGTCGAATGGACAATCGGCAACCCCTTTATCACCATCACCATTGTTGTATACGCCTGTATAGCCACGGTGTAGCAGCTTGAACAAGTGGTTTTGTGATTGATCGTATTTACGTGCATCACGTATTTCTGTGAGTGATAACTGTGCGTATTGGATACCATTTTCTTCCGTACCACATTCACCTAATGTACGTCCGTCAAAGCCGACCACTGCCGAATGTCCAAAGTAGGTATATACCCCATCAAAACCAGTACAATTGGCAACAGCGACATAAACGTTATTTGCCCAAGCCATACATTTGGCCATATTGATTTGCTGTTCATCAGCCGGGTACATATAACCTTGGCATCGCACCACAAGTTCAGCACCTTTCATCGCACAGTCGCGCCAAATTTCAGGGTAATTGCCGTCGTCACAGATAATGAGTGACATCTTGATGCCTTTAGGGCCCTCTGTCACATAAGTCGTATCTCCAGGGCACCAGCCTTCAATTGGGCACCATGGAATAATCTTGCGATATTTTTGAACGATTTCACCTTTGTTATTGATGAGCACTAAGGTGTTATATGGCACTTTATGCGGGTGTTCTTCGTGCTGTTCCCCAGTAATTGAGAATACGCCCCAAACATTTGCTTCAATACAAGCTTGAGAGAAAATTGCCGTTTCATCACCTGGGATTGTGGCTGCCGTTGCCATCATTTCATCATGATCATACATAATGCCCATGGTGCTGTATTCAGGAAAAACAATGAGATCCATACCTGGAATACCTTGTTTAATTCCTTTCAACATTTCAGCAATTTTTTTTGCATTCTCAAGTACTTCTGCTTTGGTGTGCAAGCGTGGAATTTTATAGTTCACTACTGCTACACCTACTGTATTTGGACTACTTGAGATATCACCGTGACGCATTCAACTTACTCCCCATATCTTTAAAATTAAAATCTATGTAAGGAGTTTCTCGTGAAATTGATCGATGCAAAATACGGTGAATTGCGTATATGAAGCGATATTGTGAATGAGTCTTTAGATCGAAATAACAATACCACTCCAACAAATGGTCAAAAAAAAATCCCCCGAAAAATCGAGGGAGATGCCAAATTAAGAGTTGATGAGATGACGTGCTTTAAACTGAAAGATATTTGCTAATGGTCGCTTCATCGACATTCGCTCTGACATCTTCATAAGCAAAACGGCCTTTATCGATGACCAAGAAGCGATCTGCCATCGCCATAGTAAAGCTCAGTACTTGCTCGGAGACCACGATAGTGAGGTCTCGTTGATCGCGAATTTCTTTTAGCGTTTTCGCAATATCTTTAATAATCGAGGGCTGGATTCCCTCGGTAGGTTCATCGAGCAGCAATACTTTGGGATTGGTGGCGAGTGCACGTGCAATTGCCAATTGTTGCTGTTGTCCACCAGATAAATTTCCCCCTTTGCGTTTACGCATATCCCAAAGTACAGGGAAAAGCTCATACAGATCGTCAGGTACTTTGCCATGGGCAGACGCAGGGAGACCCGTTTGAATATTCTCTAGAACAGACATGGTTGAGAAAATCATACGACCTTGAGGAACATAGGCAACACCATTTTCCACGCGTTGATACGGGTCAAGCTTTTCTAAGTTTTTACCATCGAGCTTGATTTCGCCTTGAGTATTTTTAATATCACCGATAAGGGTTTTAAACAGTGTGGTTTTTCCCATCCCATTTCGACCCATAATCGCCACAATTTCTTTGGGTTGAATTTTAAGTTCTAGATCATGAATGACTTGGCTTTGTTTATAACCTGAACACAAAGAACTAATTTCTAATAATCCGCTCATAAGGCCTCCTTAGTGTCCGAGATAGACTTCAATGACTTTTGGATCACTTTGCACATCATCCATTTTTCCTGCTGCGAGGATTTTCCCTTGGTGCAATACTGTCACTTTATCTGCAATGGTTTTTACAAACTCCATATCGTGCTCAATCACGAGGACTGAGCGTCCTTTACTGATTTCACGAAGCAGTTGTGCTGTCTGTTCGCGCTCAGAAACACTCATGCCTGCCACAGGTTCATCCAGCATTAACAACTCGGGGTCTTGCATAAGCAACATCCCTATTTCAAGCCATTGTTTTTGTCCATGAGACAATAGGCCTGCGGAGGTGTGTAATAAATCAGTGAGGAAAATTTTTGAAGCGACTTCTTGGATACGCTCTTCGACATCTTTGGTTCGCTTAAAGAACAAAGCCCCAAACACATTACGACCACGTGGGAAAGACATTTCGAGGTTGTCATAGACTGAAAGGTTTTCGTAAATATTGGGATTTTGAAATTTACGACCGACACCTTTACGAACGATTTCGAACTCTTTGAGCTTAGTCAGTTCAATATCATTAAATTTGATCGTGCCAGAAGTTGCTTTAGTTTTACCGCAAATCAAATCTAACACTGTTGTTTTACCTGCACCATTAGGGCCGATCACCACGTGAACTTCGTTTTTATCGAGATAGAAGTTGAGATCGCTGACGGCTTTAAAGCCGTCAAACGAGACTGTGAGATCTTCAATTACAAGTACAGGTTTTGCCATTTCTACGCCGACTTTACTCATTTCACACCTCCTTCTACTTCAATATTGCTATCTTTTTTGGACTCCGTGGGTTGATGGGGGGGAGGCGAAGCCGTTGTTTTTTTATCTTTGAAGATAAGTGGGCGAACATATTTTTCATATAAGCCAGCTAAACCATTCGGTAAGAACATCACAACGCCTATGAACAATGCACCAAGGAAGTACAACCATACTTCAGGGAATGCTTCAGAGAAGTAAGTTTTACCGAGGTTAACTAAAACTGCACCATATACAGCTCCAATCAGTGATAAACGTCCGCCTACTGCAGCCAAGATCACCATTTCAATAGATGGGACGATGCCAATAATTGTTGGAGACATGAAGCCGACTTGCAGTGTAAACATTGCCCCACCGACGGAAGAAACGACTGCCGCAAAGCAGAAGATAAAGACTTTGTACATTGAAACGTCATAGCCAGAAAAACGTACACGTTCTTCTTTTTCACGCATTGCAGAAAGTAAGCGACCTAACTTTGAGCTGAGAACAAAGCGACTGATCATGATGACTGCGATGAGTAACAATGCATTGATGTAATACAAAACGTACTTTGCTTCATCCGTACGGATGTCCCAGCCATGTAATGTCTTGAGATCAGTAATACCGTTGATACCACCAGTAAAGCCTTGTTGACCAATAATCAAAATTGTCAAAATCGCCACAATTGCTTGCATGATGATAGAGAAATACACGTCTCCTACACGACGAGTAAACATTGCAAAACCAATAATAAAAGCCAATAAAATTGGAATAATTACAATCGCGAATAGGGTAAATGTGAAACTATGGAATGGTTCCCAGAACATTGGTAGGCTGGTAATTTGGTTCCAGTCCATAAAATCAGGAATACCGGGTGTGGTTTGAGCTGCTGTGGATTGCATGTCAGAAGCTTCGAGCTTGAGGAACATGGCCATACAGTAGCCACCGATCCCAAAGAAAATACCCTGACCTAAACTCAAAATGCCGCCGTAACCCCAGCACAGCACTAAACCAATCGCGACAAAGGCAAACGTAAGATATTTACCCATTAAATTGAGACGGAAAACATCTAAAAACATGGGCATTACAAATAGGATCAGTACTGCCAATATAGCCAGTCCAATCGCACCTTCTTTACCGCCTAACAAGGCATTCATTGGATTACTCATATCAATCTCTCCTGAATACCTATTTACGAACTTTGATTGAGAACAAACCTTGAGGACGTAACATCAAAATGATGATGACCGTCGCTAAGGTAATGACTTTGGCAACAGAGCCTGAAAGGAAGAATTCTAGGACTGACTGGGCTTGTGCAATACTGAAAGCCGAAGCGATAGTGCCTAATAGACTTGCAGCTCCACCAAACACCACAACCAAGAACGTGTCTACGATATAGAGAGAGCCTGCAGTTGGACCAGTTGAGCCAATTGTTGTAAACGCCGCACCAGCAATACCGGCCAAACCACAACCTAATGCGAATGTTAGACTGTCCACACGCTTTGTATTAATACCAACGGCACCACTCATGAAACGGTTTTGGTTTGTCGCACGGAGCTGTAAGCCCCAGCGAGAACGATAGATAAGGAAATAGACGAAAGCAGTCACGGTGAGTGTGACACCGACAAGGAATAAGCCATTAATAGGAATATCAATCGTCTCTGTCGGTTGATAGGAGCCCATAAGCCAATCAGGTAGTGTTGGACTCACTTCTTTGGGACCAAATGTAGAGCGAAACACTTGTTGCATGATTAAGCTCAAGCCCCAAGTTGCAAGCAAAGTATCGAGTGGCCGCTGATAAAGCCGACTAATCATGAGCCGTTCGACCATATAGCCGATAATGCCTGCTGTCAGAAAAGCTGCCACAATCGCTACAATAAAATAATAGGGAAGCAATTGAGGAAAATAGCTTTCTGTCAGGGTTGAAATGACAAATGTGGTATACGCGCCTATTGTGAGGAATTCACCATGTGCCATATTGATGACACCCATTTGCCCAAAAATAATTGCAAGGCCCAGTGCCATTAACAACAGCACACAGAAAACAGAAAGACCATTAAAGCCTTGCATCGCAAATATTGCACCGAAGTCAGCTAAAGATAAATCCATCGCCTCATCCTCCAAGCTTTAAATAATAGGTTTGAAATGAAAAGATCAGGAGAGGTCTCTCCTGATCATGTGCTGTCGATTAGTAGCCTTTAGGGAATGGATTAGGCTTGATTAAACCTTTTGATTCGTAGACCACTTTGAATTGACCATTGGTTTGCACTTGTGCAATACGTGATTTGCTCCATAAATGATGATTGGCATCAATTTTCACGTAACCTTCAGGCGCATTTTTCATTTCGATGCCTGGAGAGGCTTTGGTAACTTTGGCAACATCAAAACTACCAGCTTTTTCAACTGCGGCTTTCCATAGCCATGGACCAAGATAAGCTGCTTGAGTCACATCACCAATTACTGCTTTAGGACCATATTTCGCTTTAAATGCTTTTACGAAAGCTGCGTTACTTGAATTATTTAGACTTTGGAAATATTTCATTGAAGAGTAGAAGCCCTTCATATTTTCGCCACCAATCCCCAGTAATTCATCTTCTGTCACAGAGAAGGTGAGCAGTGTTTGCTTATCGCCAGTCACGCCTGCAGCTTTCATTTGCTTATAGAATGAAACGTTTGATCCACCCACCACGGCAGCGACAATTGCATCTGGTTTACGAAGTTTGGTTTTGTTAATTAAAGAACCAAATTGCGTATGTCCAAGCGGGTAGTATTCTTCACCGACGACTTTACCTTTCAACACTTTTTCAATGTGTGTACGGGCAATTTTCATGGTGGTACGTGGCCAAATATAGTCAGAACCGATTAAATAGAATGTTTTGGCTTTTTTCTCACGTGCAAGCCAATTCAGAGACTCAAGCACCTGTTGCGTAGCTTCTTGACCGGTATAAATCACATTTTTAGATTGTTCTAGACCTTCATAGAATGTTGGGTAATACAGAAGCGAATTATTTCGTTCAATAATAGGTAATACGGCTTTACGAGAAGCTGAAGTCCAGCAACCAAAAATTGCTGCAACACGATCCTTTTCAGTTAATTTTCGGGCTTTCTCAGCGAAAGTTGGCCAGTCAGATGCACCATCTTCTTGAACAATTTTAATCTGACGACCTAATACACCACCTTGTTTGTTGATCTGCTCAATGGCTAAACGTTCTGCTTGGATGGCTCCTGTTTCAGAGATTGCCATCGTTCCTGTCGCTGAATGAAGCTGACCGACATAGACGAATTTATCATTTACGTTAAGTTTGGTTGTATTTACTTTTGCTGTCGCTGGAGCACTCGCAGTGGTCAAGACAGGTGCCAGTAAAAAAGGAACAGCGAGTAGTCCTGCGAGTAAGCCAGATGTTTTAACTTTAGATTTTAAGGTCATTGGTGTTCCCCTGATGAAGTGGATAAGGCCATTGCGCGATTTATTGTTTGCGCTTGCTATGGACTTAAGCCTAAGGGGTGTTAAAAAATGAGCATATACGTCACTTTACGTATATCGATGTTCCTCAAAATGTTTTTTGATGAAAGTTAAGCTGGGCATAGATTTTGCTAACTGTAAGGGTCTATTTAAATTGCCTAGCTTTATGGTTTCATCTAGCAATACTCCTCAAGCACCGCAACGGGTGATTCATACACGCCGTAAATACAATACCTGGGTGGTTGATGAGAGTATTGAAGACTATGCACTACGCTACGCACCGAGGTCAGTAAGACGGTGGTCCCTTTGGACGGTGACCAATACAGCGCTTGCAGCAGTCAGTTTTCTAGCGATGGAAGCGCTTGGTGCAACCATGTTATGGCAATACGGCTTTAGCAATGCATTCTGGGCCTTAGTGGTCGTTTCAATCATTATCTTTTTGACCAGTTGGCCTATTGGATATTACGCGGCAAAATACAATGTTGATATTGACCTACTTACACGGGGCGCAGGCTTTGGCTATATCGGTTCATCTATAACTTCAGTCATTTACGCCAGTTTTACTTTCATCTTCTTTGCTTTTGAAGCCGCTATCATGGCTTTGGCGCTTAAGCTTGGTTTAGGTGTGCCGCTGAGTCTAGGTTATTTAATTTCTGCGCTTATTATTCTGCCCCTAGTGATCAAAGGCATAGGATTTATTAATAAAGTACAAGCGTTTACCCAACCATTATGGATTTTTTTATTATTACTACCATGGTGCTTTGTTTTGGTGAAGCATCCGACTCTGCTTTCTGAAGTTGCCCTAATAGAAGGCGCGCAAAGTCAAAGCGCAGGATTCAATTTGGCTTTTTTTGGCGCATCTTGCACTGTTTTGTTTGCGCTGATTACGCAGATTGGTGAACAAGCTGATTATTTAAGATTTTTGCCAGACAAAAAAAATGCTCAAAAGAAATGGAATTGGGCGGTATTTTTAGGCGGTCCTGCATGGATATTGGTGGGATTCATTAAAATTTTTATGGGCATGATTTTAATGGTACTCGCCCTTAAATTTATGGTACCGAATCATGAGTTAAGCAATCCGAATTATCTATATTGGATCGCCTACCAACAAGTGATTGAGCATCCTGCTGCTGCATTATTTCTTACAGTCATGTTTGTGTGTATCGCACAGTTAAAGATCAACGTAACCAATGCTTATGCTGGCTCATTGGCATGGTCTAATTTCTTTGCACGCTTAACGCACAGTCATCCCGGACGTGTGGTCTGGTTAGTATTCAATATTTTTATTGCGCTATTGTTGATGGAGCTGGGTGTCATCCATGCGGTGGAGCGTGTATTAGGGCTTTATAGTAATGTGGCCTTGGCATGGGTGGGTGCCATCGTTGCTGATCTCGTCATCTGTAAGCCATTGGGGCTGAGCCCGAAAGGAATTGAGTTTAGGCGTGCTTACCTCTATGACATTAATCCAGTCGGTGTTGGCAGTTTATGTATTGCATCCTTATTGTCGATTTTATGCTACTGGGGATTATTTGGTGATATCGCAAAATCCTTAGCAGGATTTATTGCTTTAGGTTCAGCTATCGTCTGTGTCCCTATGCTTGCTTATTTTACTCGTGGCAAATACTACATCGCACGTCATGAAGATAAATCATTAAAACCAATAGAGACACAACGATGTGTGGTTTGTGAGCATGAGTATGAAATGGCTGACATGGCGACTTGTCCTGCTTATAACAATATGATTTGTTCTTTATGCTGTACCTTAGAAGCTCGTTGCCATGATTTATGTAAGCCTCATGCACGATGGTCTGCACAACTTAAGCATTTTGCAGTTTGGTTTCTACCGCGCCAATGGTTGAGATACATCAATACTAGATTGAGTCTTTATATTTTGATGATCTTTGTTCTGAGTGTGGTTTTGGCAGTCAGTTTAAGTCTGGTTTATTTACAAGAACTGAGTAAATTCGGCACAGTATTTGGATCAACTCAACAGCATGAGTTGCTGATGCTATTTGTGAAAATTTATGCCGTATTATTTTTACTGTTATGTGTTGCAGCATGGTGGTTGGTACTCAATGATGAAAGTCGCCGACAAGCTCAGCTTGAAAGTAATATGCAAACACAACTGCTCATGGACGAAATTGAAGCGCATAAAATTACAGATCGGCAATTACAAGATGCACGAACTCAAGCTGAAAAAGCCAATGAGGCCAAAAGTCGTTATGTTGTTGGAATTAGTCATGAACTGAGAACACCTCTAAATAGTATTTTAGGATATAGCCAGTTACTCAATAAACAAGAACAACTCTCTGAACAAGGAAAAGCTGCGCTGGGCGTGATTCGTCGTAGTGGACAGCATTTAACGTCCTTGATTGATGGTTTACTTGATCTTGCAAGGATTGAAACAGGTAAAATTTCTTTAGAAATGTCGAATATTGAATTTCCGAAGTTTCTCCAACAAATCGTGAATATGTTTGAGCCACAATTCCAACAAAAACAACTGAAATTTACGGTCGAAATTAGTGAAAAAATACCACAATACGTACGTATAGATAAAAAAAGACTTGAACAGATCCTTATCAATTTAATGGGAAATGCTTTGAAATTTACGCTCGAAGGAGAGGTGAAATTTCGAGTAGATTATCGCTTTCAGACGGCATATTTTGAAATTTATGATACGGGATGCGGGATTGCTGAAGCAGATCTAGAGCGAATATTCCAGCCTTTTGAGCGCGGACAAAATGTCGTACAAGGGAGCTTTGCTGGAACAGGTTTGGGTTTACCAATTGTTAAACTATTGGTGGATATTCTCGGTGGGGAGTTAAAGGTAAGCAGTACGTTAAAAAACGGTTCAGTTTTTAAAATAAAACTATATTTACCTTCAAAGTCGGTCATTCATCCGATTGCTGATGTCGCATCGAATACAGTATCTGGCTATATGGGACATCGCCGTAAAATATTGGTCGTAGACAATGAAGCAACTGATCGTGGACTAGTTTTAAATTTCCTTAAACCTCTCGGCTTTATTCTTGAAGAAGCAGAATCGGGATTGCAATGTCTAAGAAAAGTCCCTGAGTTTCGACCAGATTTAATTTTAATGGATTTGAGTATGCCTTTGATGGGAGGGTGGGAAACTGCAAAATTATTGAGAAATAATAAAATGACCAATGTTCCCATCATCATTATTTCTGCAGATGCTAATGAACGAATGCAGAACCCTGAAACCGATGTATTGAATGAAGACTTTCTGGTCAAACCCGTGGACTTAAATCTGCTACTGAACAAAATTGGAGATAAATTAGGCTTGAACTGGGTTCATCAGAATGAGCCAACTCAAGTCGCAGAAGAACCTCAAAAACAGGTTGAACCCTTACACTATGATAGCAACGCTTTATCTGTCAGCGTGATTGATGAGGATGATGTAGCACCAGAACAAGCGCTAATCAAACTTGAAGATTATTTGAGTATTGGTTATATCCGTGGAGCCAAAGAGATGCTCGAAATTTGCAAGAAACTCAATGTCTGTGATCCTTCTATATGGCAGCACATAGAATTTGATATTCAACGCTTCGATACCCAACGTGCATTACAACGATTACACGAGCACCAATCTGATATCAGATCTCATTTGGAAGGGAGTTAAGCTATGTTAGAAAGCATTTTAATTGTGGATGATATTCCTGAAAATCTAAGTTTATTACATGAGAGTCTTGATCAAGCCGGCTATCAGGTCTTAGTTGCTACTAATGGTTTTACTGCTATTGAAATTGCGCACCGTTCACAGCCAGATATGATTTTATTGGATGGGAGTATGCCTGAGATTGATGGTTTTGAAACCTGTATACAGCTTAAAGCGAGTCCAATGACTGAGCACATCCCTGTCATATTTATGACGGGTTTGACGGAAACCGAACATATTGTAAAAGGCTTTCAAGTCGGGGGCGTAGATTATGTGACAAAGCCACTGAATATCGATGAAGTACAAGCACGTGTCAAAACGCATTTACTGCAAGCCCGTTTAATGCACCAACAGAAACAAATGCTCGATGCAACAGGCAGTGCAATTTTGTCGATGAATATGGATGGGGAAATTATTTGGCAGACACCTGTAGTGCAGGGTTTATTAACGCAACATGGAATTGATATTACTCATTTTAGAAAGAGTATAAATCATTGGTTAAAAGCACTTTTCCAGCAATCGTATCAAGAAGAAATGCTACATGGTCAATATGGTCATGGGCATCAGCAATTACAATTAAATTTATTGACCAAGCTGAAAGAAGGACAATTACCTAAACATGTTTTGGTTCAGATCAAAGAGCAAACACACATGCCAAGTGTTGAAGAGATCGCTCAAGCTTGTCCGAATTTAACACCACGTGAAGCTGAAGTTATGCATTGGGTAACGCTTGGCAAAACCAACCGAGATATTGCAGAAATTTTGGAGTTGAGTCCACGCACCGTCAATAAACATTTAGAGCACGTTTTTGAGAAGCTGTTTGTGGAAACGAGAACTGCTGCGGTATTACACGTGATGTCAGCTTGTCAAAATTAAACATGGCTTAAAGAAAATCGATATAACTCCTTTAAGCCTAATCAATGCCAAATACTGTTGGAGATTAATTTTTTGATTAACATGATGTTTATATTTCTAAATTTTCATCCCATAAAAAATAAATTCCGAATTGACCTGATCTAAATTCCCCCCCAGCTGCTTTGCCTGCATCCGTTAAAAAATGCTTCTCATTTTCAAGTTTGAGATAACCCTTGGAAACTAATTTTTCTAATAAAACAGGTGTTTTTAAACCAACTTTTGCAGCAAGTTTTGCTGAAGTTAATTTGCTAAATTTGCTACTCTCAGATTCGTTATCAGCTATATGCTCAGGTTCTGTATTATCCGATTTAACTTCATCTAAGGTAATTCGAACTTCTTCACTAATACGGATAATCCGCTGCGCTTCTTCATAAGCTTCTTTAAACACTTCATCATCTTCGTATTTACGGACTAAAATACCCATTTCATTATTATTAACTTGGCTAAACTCATATAGGTTGAGGCTTGAAATAATACATTCACCTTCGTTTAGGTAGCATTTAGCGTGTAAGTTTTTACAAAAACTGAGACGGACGTAATCAAGCTTTTGCAGCCATTTAATTTCTTCAGGGTGTAAATCACTTTTCCCATACACGATTCGAATATCAATTTTTAGACGATCTTTATCTTCTAATAATTCTTTAATTCGATCATTTAGTCGAAGATAAGGACTGATTAGAATCAAGCGCTCCTTTGCATTTTTTATGAGTTCTTCAAGATAAAAGTTAGTAGCACTGGTATTTAGGAACTTCGCCATTATTCCCTCTAGTATATTTTATATTGTACAGTGCGATATTAGCTCAGAATTTATGCATACCAAATAACATTATCGATCAATTATTTTAAAAAAATCAAACTGAAACACATCACAATTAATCCCAGCACCAATCCGATCCACCACCGCAAAATCACTCGGGCTTTCCAATGTTAAAAGTGGATGATGCCAAGTCCCTGCCCGATAGTTTACACCTTGAGAGCCATTGGTTATAAAAGCTTGTAGGTTTGAAATATCGGGCTGATCCGCATTTAAGTTTGGTGCAACCACTACTAAAAACTTTTGTCCCTGCATCGGGATGAAAGCTTGTGATCCATGAGGATGACGTTCAAGCATTGAAATTTTGAACGGAATATTGGTACTTTGAATATTTCGAAAAATACTAATCCCGGCTTTGGCATCGCCAATAATTTCAGTGGTCACTAAAGCATGATAGCGCTCTGTATGCGCATCGTTAATATGAAAATAATCATTTCCTTGGCAAGCAATGACGTCACCAAAAGGTGCAAAATTTTCGGAGGTTAAAGGTTGTAGGGTAATGGTATGCATCATAAAAATTCGCTAAAAAGATACTGCATTTTCAATTTAGAATTGTGTCGAAAATGCAGTCAAAATAAGATCACTTTAAAAGTAACAAATGCTCAACTAAGGATTTACTTTACCCCAGAGGCGTATACGGCTAATCCCTCCATCAGGAATCATATTCACCCGAATATGAGAAATTTTTTCGTGTCCCAATACTTCATTTACAAAGTTATGAATGTGATCCATTTGCATTGGTTGAGCATCTAATAAGAAAGGCCAAAACATACTTTGTGGAGTCAATTGAGGATCCGTTGCATCTTCTATATAAATGGCTTGAATGGACACTTCAGCAGGATAATTTCCTTTAAAGTGGGCTGTATCAATCTCGATCTTTTCAATGTGACCAGCTTGCCCTAAAGCTAAAATACACCAGTCGAAACCGGGTGCACGACGGCGTGCGGTTTCCCAACCATCACCCATATTAATCCCACGTCCTGGATTGATCAGATTACGTGGATGTCCGAAGTGTGCATCACTATAGGCAATAACACGTCCACCATTTTCAAGTGCAAGCAGGTCGAGGGTTTGGCTTTGATCTTGGATTTTAACGCTGACTTCACCATATACGCGGAATCGTGCGATACCCCCATCTGGAAAAATATTTAAACGAAGATGGGTAAAGATCTGATTCATTGAAACTTCAAAGACATGGTGCTGACTTGGTCCCAATATACTATTTGGTAAAATTTGGTGCCATTCAGCATCATCTAAGTTTTCATTTGGTGCATAACACCCTTCTACTGAAGCAGAAGCGGGATAATTACCACTAAAAAAAGTGGTATCAATATCGAGTGCTTTAATTTTACCTGCAACACCTAACTGAACAATCGCCCAATCATAACCACTGTGACGTTTACGACGGGTTTCCCATCCATCCATCCACTTGCCATGATCATCAAATTTACCTTCTACAAAGATAGGCGCATCAAACTGAAGCATACGTTGAGCTTCAGCAAAAAAATCATCAGAACATGTTGTGACTTTTGCACCAATTCGGGCATCTGCAAGGTTAGTAAGTTGCTGTAAAGGAGTAGGGATTTCAAATTCCGGTGCCAATAGTGTTGCCATGTCATCTTCCATTATTGCTTTAAAACTTGATTCTTATCAAAAGAATGCATTCTTAGAATCGTAATGCATTGTTATGTCGCATCTGCTTAAGGGCTTTAAAAAGAATGCACAGCATGTGCCAACCTTGCACTTATGTAGCGCTCTATTGGTGGAAATGGCACGTTTTTCGCTTTAAGCAGTGGGTTAAAGCAAAAAAAATTGTGGAAGTAAAAATGAATATCACCATTATTGGTGCCGGAATGGCAGGATTAACGACCGGAATTGCGCTGAAGAAATTTGGTCATCAAGTTTCAATATATGAACAAACTGAAAAAATTTTACCCGTGGGTGCTGCGATTTCATTGTGGTCAAATGGTGTGAAATGTTTGAACTATCTAGGACTCACGGATCAAGTCGCTCAACTTGGTGGGAAAATGGATCACCTTGCTTATGTCGATGGGCTCACGGGTGATGTCATGACGCAATTTAATTTATATCCGTTGATTGAAGAAGTTGGGCAGCGACCTTATCCAGTTTCTCGCGCTGAATTACAAAATATGTTGATGGATGAGTTTGGGCGTGAAGATATTCATCTTGCAAAAAAAATGATCGGACTTGAGGATCAAGGTGATGACGTCAAAATCCATTTTGCTGACGGAACAGAAATCACCACGGATTTATTGGTCGGCGCGGATGGCACTCATTCGATCACGCGTGCCTATGTTTTAGGTGAGCAAGTTGAGCGTCGTTATGCCGGTTATGTGAATTGGAATGGGTTGGTCGAAATTTCTGAGTCGCTGGCACCTGCTGATCAGTGGACCACCTTTGTGGGAGAAGGGAAGCGAGCTTCTTTAATGCCAGTCGCAGGTAATCGTTTTTATTTCTTCTTTGATGTACCACTTGAATTAGGTTTGGAAAATGATCGTACTCAATATAAAAAATTATTGAAACAATATTTTGACGGTTGGTGTCCGCAAGTACAAACATTGATTGATGCTATTGATGAACAGCGAACCAATCGTGTTGAAATCCATGATATAGAACCATTTGCAGATTTCTATAAAGGGCGAGTGGTGATTGTTGGCGATGCAGCACATAGTACAACACCTGATATTGGGCAGGGCGGTTGCCAAGCGATGGAAGATGCCATTTATTTGGCTCGGGCATTACAGATTAATACACTGGGAATTCAGGATGCGTTAAGACGTTATCAAAACAAACGTAATGAACGCACTGCTGAAATGGTATTGAGAGCGCGTAAACGTTGTGATGTGACGCATATGAAAGACGAATCGATTACTCGTGAATGGTATGAGGACTTAAGAAAAGAACAAGGACCTCATATTATGAAAGGTATTATCAGTAATATTGTTGGAAATCCTTTGGATTAAAAAATTTTAACTAAAAGGGCTAAATGCCCTTTTTAAGTATTTAGATTCAGTTGGAATAAGACGAGATTGCGCCAAGATCCAAATTTTTGTCCGACTTCAGGTAAATAGCCTGTTTGTTTAAATCCAAAGTATTCATGTAATTTGATGGATGCAAAATTTTCATGATCTATAGCAGCGATCATGACATGAATTTTATGTTGGCTTGCGTATTGAATTAAATGTTGGAGTAAAGCTTTGCCTAAACCCAAACGTGTAAAATTGGGATGAATATACACAGAGTGTTCGACAGTTTGTCTAAAACCACTGATCGCTCTAAATGTACTGTATTCAGCATAACCTGCAATTTGTTGGGTGAGTTCGTTTTCAACCACAAAAATAGGGAAATGATCTATTAGATGCTGACGATACCAATTCTGATAATAATAAATGTCTTGATCTTGCTCATTCCATGTTGCAAAACCATTCAGAATTTCATCGTTGTAAATATCTTGGATTTGAGTTAAATCCTGTTCAGTTGCGAAACGAATTTTAAAAGACATTTTTTATTCTAATCGTCAGTATTTATAACTTTATTTTGATTATTGAGCATAAAAAAAGCAAGACACTAGTCTTGCTTTTTTATTATAAATATCAATTAGAAATGATATTTAACCAATGCGCTTACATCGTTTTGGTCTTGACCTTTTTGACCGAATTTATTGTTCCAAACAGAGTGTTCAACACCTACATACAATTTGGTTTTTGGAGAGATATGTTTACCAACATTCCATTTATATTGGCTTGTCCAGTTCAATTCACTCGCATGACCAGGACCTTCATTTGTAGACCAATCAAGGAATGCATCTGCCAAGAATTCTTCATTGCCTAGCTTGAATGGAACAGCGTAAGTGATCGTCATTTGGTAGTCATCTTCAGTCAAGTCATTGTCAACTCGATAGAAGTTAATATTTGCATATTGCGTGTAAGGAATATCTAAAGCAAAGCCTACGCCATACAAGAAGTTATTGAACTCAGTATTGTTGTTATAACCAGCGTTGTGTTCCCAAGTCGTTGCAATCAATACATCTTTGATTGGACCAACGCTTAGTTTTTGGCCAGAAACTTCACTTAAACTTAATCGTGGAGCTAATTCAAGATAAGTTGAATCACCATCTTTTCCGCCCCATTGTTGATCGACGAAAAAGAAAACATCCGAGTACTTAAGCTTTGCAGCATATTCAGCAGTGATGGTATAGCGTTCACCTTCTTGTTGAGAGAAAGGGTTTAGGTAGTTATCACCATAAAGACCAGTTAGGCTGAAATCTTGCCAAACAATTGGACTTGCTTGAGTAAACGCTGCTGTAGAAGCTAATGCGCAAAGTGCTGCGATTTGATTAAGTTTCATAAAAGAATCCCCAGAGAAAGCGGTAACAGAATAACGATTCTTTTGCAAAAATAAAGCCAAAAGTGGATGAAAGGAAAAATTAATGCCCACGTATGCAGGCATTGATACAAAGATGGTTTAAATTAATGATGAGAATCAATTATTTGTTTACTTTTAATACTAATTTTCGGTCCAAATAATTTTAAGTGATTAAATAATATATTGAGGATTATCGCCATTAAGCAGGTTGAGCTAATACCCGAATGGAACAAGGTTTGGACCCATTTTGGGAAGTCGGAATAGAACGAATGGTCAATAATGGGTACCATTCCTGCAGCAATGGAAGTCGCGACAATAATTAAGTTTTTCTGATCGTTATAATCAATTTTTGCCAGTGTACGGATACCACTCGCGGCTACTGTACCAAATAAAACAAGGCCAGCACCCCCAAGTACAGGCACAGGAATCGCTGCAATAAAACGCCCCATCACTGGGAGTAATCCAAGTACGACCAGAATTATCCCGCCAGCAGCGACAACATAGCGACTTTTAATCCCTGTTATTGCAACTAAACCAACGTTTTGCGCAAACGCACTTTGCATAAATGAACCAAAGATCGGTGCTGCTGCACTTGATAACATATCTGCGCGTAGACCATCTGAAATACGTTTTGAATCTACATCGGTACCGATAATTTCACCGACTGCAATAATATCAGCTGTAGTCTCAGTCATAATCACGAGGGTAACAATGATCATGGAAAGTATTGCTGTAAACTCAAAGGTCGGCATACCAAATGCAAAGAAGCTAGGAACCTGTAACCAATGACCTTCCCCAACTTTGCTAAAATCACCAAAGCCAAACATAAATGCTAAGACAGTGCCAAGAATAATTGCCAGTAAAATTGAAAGGCGTCGAATTGTGGCACTGCCAGCCATATTCAATATTATGACAATTGCAAGCGTCGCTAACGCTAAACAAATATTTTCAGCACTTCCCCAATCAGGTGCACTTTTATTGCCGCCCATCATCCAACGCACAGCAACTGGCAGGAGTGATAAGCCTATGATTGTAATTACACAGCCTGTAACAACTGGGGGAAAAAATCGAATAATTTTAGAGAAGTAGGGCGCTAAGAAAAAACCTAAAAGGGATGCCACAATGACGGCACCATAGACTGCCTGTAATCCGCCACCTGTGGTGACAATTGCGACCATTGTGGCTACACCAGCAAAAGAGACACCCTGAACCAAGGGCAATTGTGCGCCAATATGTTTAACGCCTATGGTTTGTAAAATTGTCGCTAAGCCACCGACAAATAAAGCAGCAGCGATGAGTAGCCCAATTTCCATACCTGATAAGCCTACAGCCGTACCCACGATCAGAGGAGGCGCTATAATGCCACCATACATGGTTAAAACATGTTGTAAGCCATAAGCAGCACTTTTACCAGCACCAAGATATTCATGTTCGGGTGATTGTTGTTGTTCGTGTGCAGTCATAATAAATCCCTCTATATTTTAAATTTGCGAGTGCTCAGCTGCCACGATAGGTGGAGTAGGCATAAGGGCTAATGAGCAAGGGAATGTGGTAATGTTGGTGAGCATCGTTTACTGAAAAATGAATGACGGCTTTAGGAAAAAAAGTTGGGATGTTCTGCGCTGAGAAATAAGCTTGTGTCATAAATTCGATGCTGTATTCAGCGACATCAATTTGATCGAGTCCAAAATCTGCTGCTGTCACACGTCCATCAGAATTGGTTTTGGCTATCGCTAATAACTCTCCAGACGCAGAAAAAAGCTTAACTTCAACATTACTTGCAGGACGTCCAAGGTGGGTATCTAAAATATGTGAGCTGATCATGCTTGAATTTCCTGTGAGAGGCGCAGTAAAGCAATTTCTAAAAGTTGGCGATGGACGATTCTTTTTTCAGTCTCAAAATCGTTTAGCAAGCGGTATTCCAATGCAGTCAGAATCTCTTCACTATTCAAACCAGAAGCTTTAATCAGAAAAATAAAACCGAATTTTTTTTCATAGGCCAAGTTGCCTTTATATAACGCATCTAAAACTTCTTGATCATGTGTGATGCGTGCTTGTTCACGCCTTGAAAAAGTTTGTTCTTGTTCTGATAATTCAATTTTTGCTTTTCTTTCGCCAATCCTTGGGTGTGTATTTAGGGCTGCTAAAATTTCATCCCATGTCCATGTAATGGCATGTTGTTCAGCATACTTTAATAGTCCTTCTCGTGTGTCAAAAGGACCGTAATGAATGATTTCCTCGCCCCATCGTGGGATATGAACACATTGCAATAAAAATGCTTTCTGATGTTCAACAGATGTTTGATTAAATTCTGAAAGCAACACAATTCAAACCTATACATTGAAACTTTAGGCTTAAATTGCAATAACAATGCCAACGTAGATTTGGTGGAAAAAGTGACTGAAAAAAGATCAAAAGAGCACCTTATAAAGCACTCTTTTTCTCGTGAATGTGAAATTATGGTGCGAAATGATCGATCCAATGTTGCGCAATATCTCCACGACGACAAATCCAAACATGTTCATGAGATTGAACATAGTCTAAGAACTGTTGTAGTGCCTTGAAGCGTCCTGGGCGTCCTAAAAGACGGCAGTGCATCCCAATAGACATCATTTTTGGTGCAGTTTCCCCTTCGGCATACAAGACATCAAAGGCATCCTTTAGATATTGATAAAACTGTTCACCATGATTGAAGCCACCTGCTGAACTAAACTTCATGTCGTTGGTGTCTAGGGTATAAGGAATAATTAAATGCGG
Organism: Acinetobacter sp. DSM 11652; assembly: GCF_900109815.1. Lineage (NCBI taxonomy): Bacteria > Pseudomonadati > Pseudomonadota > Gammaproteobacteria > Moraxellales > Moraxellaceae > Acinetobacter > Acinetobacter sp. DSM 11652. The sequence continues at coordinate 135,892 of NZ_FOBK01000003.1, read as the reverse complement.
ATGCTGCTCCCCATTGGGATGGGTGAGCTGTGTCCAAAAAGGTAAATCATCGCCGTAATAATCACAGTCGTATTTGATTTGAGGAAATTCAGTCAAAAGTTGACGTGTGTTGGGACTATCTCGACCTGTGTACCAACCGATTGGGGCTTGTCCGAATAGCGTTTCAAGTACACTAATGGCTTGATCCATATGCTGCCTTTCGGTCTCAATATCCATATTCTGATAATGCAACCAACGTTGACCATGCGATACCACATCGTAATCCGCAGATTTAATTGCTTCGACCACATCTGGAAGACGTGCCAAAGCCATTCCCACACCAAAAATAGTCATGGGTAATTGACGTTTCTTGAACTCATTGTGAATACGCCAAAAACCGACTCTTGACCCATACTCATACATTGAATCCATTGACATATGCTTAGCATTAAAACTGGCAGCACCAACGATTTCAGATAAAAATTGCTCTGAACCTTGATCACCGTGCTCAATGTGGTTTTCACCACCTTCTTCATAATTTAAGACAAATTGCACTGCGATACGCGCTTGATTAGGCCAATGAGGATGAGGTGGATTCGCCCCATAACCTCTTAAGTCTCTGGAATAAGGTGCATTTTGAATCGAATCAATAAGCGCCTGTCCGCGTAAGTAAGTACTTGTCACAATGAGTAATCCTTTTATTAATTTTTTAAAATACCACTTGCATATTTTTGAGTTAGGCCCGATATTCAAAGTATAAGGACACGGTTCTGCAGACTCAAAAAGTGTTCATCATTCAATGTGGAGGGACGTATTCCAAACAGTAATTGAAGATGTCCGATGCAATTAGATTGCAAGCTACAAACGTGCCAAGATAAAAAGTTTTGCACAAAAATGATTCAGAAGAAGAGTGAGGATGATATTTATGAACATAGAAATCCGTACAGATAAGAATATTCAAAACAGTGAGCGATTAATTGATTATGTACGTGCAGAACTAAATACAGAGTTTCAACGCCATAGTGAAAGAATTACCCATTTTTCGGTTCATTTAAGTGATGAAAATGCCCATAAAGGCGGTGCAGACGATATTCAATGTATGATCGAAGCTCGCCCAGCTGGACTAAAACCAGTTGTGGTCAATCACAGAGGTCATAATATCGACACAGCGATTCATGGTGCGATTGACCGATTAAAGCGTAGTCTTGAACATGTATTCGAGAAAAAAGAGAACCCTCGTGGAGCGCCCATCCAACTGAAAGAAGATGAAGTGGATGTGGAATAGCAAAAAGCCCTTCGGGGCTTTTTTTTTGAATAAAATTTTGAATGAACAGTTTTGATTTATTTAATTGAATAATGATCTGCATTATTAGGCATAATGTCGTTATAGATAAATAGTAGAGAAAGTAAATGCTAACAGCACATCAACAGGTGTTTTTACAGGCCTTAGAAGAATTAGACCTAGCACAGGTACAGCGCCTGTTAGCAGAAGGTTTAGATCCAAACTTTATCGCAGGAGAGAAAGGCCCTGCGGTTTCAGTGTGGTCAGATACTTTATTTCAATGGTGGGAAGAAATTTGTGAAGCGTATGAGCAAGGAAATGCGCTTTCAACAGAAGAAAAACAACAGAAATTACAAGTACATCTTGATATTCTAGATGCACTGATTGCAGCGAAAGCTAATTTCCATTTATGGGATGCAGAGGAATGTTACGGCCCACTTTGGGATGCTGCGAGCGCTGCTTGTGTACCAGCAGTTCAACGCTTACTTGATCACCAAGTTGATCCTAATACCAAAGATGAAGAGGGGAATACTATTCTGAGTTCAATTAGTGATTTATTTTTCGACTGCGATTTTGATACCATTGATTGGTCACAGGCTTTACCGGAAGAACGTGAGACACTCGAGTTATTACGTAGCCGTGGCGCAAAAATGACGAAAGAATTAAATTAATTTGGGTGCCCCATGACAAAATTAAAACAACTGAGCTTGATACTTTGCTCAACCGCGAGTGTAAGTGCGATGGCTGCAGATTTTGCCTTCGATCGACCTGGTACGAGTTTCAGCACAGGCATTACGCCCGTAGGTCAATTGGCATGGGAGCAGGGACTTCCAACTGCACAGTATGTTGAAAGTACTGAAAATGGTTTTAAAAATAAATCATTGCGACTCAATGCTGATGTCCTGTTGCGTACGGGATTGAGTAAGAATACTGAGCTTCAATTGGGTTGGGATGGCCCAGCGTGGGAGCGGACCCGAATCCAAAATCGAACTGATGACCATGATGGTTTAGGTGATGTTTCTGTTGGGATTAAGCATCACGTTGACTTACAAGATGATCAACTGAAAATGGCAATTTTGGCACAAGCTAAAATCGCAACAGGAAATGATCGTTTTACTTATGTTGATGATATTTATACTTTGGGCTCATCTGTTGAGTATCAATATAACGATACTGTAACGACAGGAATAGGAATGTTCTATTCAGCTCAAAATAGTGACTGGTTGGTGACTGCTGTACCTACTATTGGTTATAAAATCGTGGGTAATTTATCGGGCTATTCTGAAGCAGTATTTACCAAGAAAGAAAGCCAAGAGCGAGAGTATGGACTGGCATCTGGTTTAATCTATGCGTTGAATGATCGTGCGCAGTTAGATGCAAGTATCGGTGTAGACCTAAGTGGATCCGATCGAAGTTATCATGGTGGATTTGGTGTCTCATACTTATTCTAAATGAATAAAAAAGGAGTAGCTTACGCTACTCTTTTTTATGTTTACTTCAGTTTTGATTCAATCAGTCTTTATCCAAACGATGGGCAAACTCTGCGATATCGGTCAAAGCTTGCTTTGCTTCATCAAACCAAGCGCTAAACATTTGGAAGTTATGCCACATACCGGTGTATAACTTAAACTCAACATCTACTCCAGCTGCTTTAGCCTTTTCTTCAAATCGCGTAGAGTCGTCTAACAAAATTTCTTTTGAACCCACCTGAACCAATGTCGGTGGCAATCCTTTGAGATCTCCAAAAATTGGGGAAATTTCGGGAATTGAGACATCTACACCTTTAGGAACATAATGATTTATGCCTGCTTCTAAAGCTTCAATTGACAATAAAGCATCATGCTTTTGATTGTAGCGTAGAGATTCACTGGTCAAAGTTAAGTCAAGAAAGGGTGACATTAAAATCAAGCCACTTGGAAGAAGTTTTGGATTTTCTTCTTTTAAACGTAAAGCCAGTGCAAGTGCTAAATTGGCACCACAAGAATCGCCAGATAAAATAATATCTTTCGGTTGAGCACCTTGCTCTACCAATAATTGGTACACATCATAGATTGCTTCTCCGAGATCGGGGAAACGTTGTTCAGGTGAAAGAGGGTAATCGATATGTAGCACTTGCATTTGAGTCCGAAGTGCCATTTCAGTCATCAATGCGCGATGTGTATTTAACGATCCTAAAAAGAATGCGCCACCATGAATGTGAAAAATGAGCTGAGTCGTTTCAGGTTGAGGCAAAATTTCTTCGGCACGAATACCTGCGATTCTTAGTTTTCGAATACTGACATCTTTGGACTGTGGAAAAACACGCGTCATCTGCTCTAAGGCAACACGAAGTACGGTGGGGGGAAGATTAAAGCGACTCGGAAAGCGAAGACTCGTTTTTAAAAAAGACTCTGTTATGTATTGTTTCAAAACCGGATTGATCTTCATTGTTTTTCCATATTAATGAAATTATGTTTATTATCAGCACACAGCATTACAATGGTACACTAAATAGTCACATTCAAAAATTGCTTAAATGTTATCAATTTTTAATAATATTAAAGTCAATTCAGCAAGGGAAACAAAAAACAATGAAAAAAATTGCACTAGCGTTAGGATTACTCGCTTCAGCAGTATTTGCAAATGCTGCAGATCCACTCAATGGTACCGTGTGGAATACGATTGATGAGAAAACTAAAAAAGCTAAAGCTTTTGTAAAATTCACTGAACAGCCAAACGGAACATTGAATGCAACGATTCAGAGTGTTGTCACACCGGGTCAAGAAAATTCATGTACGAACTGTGAAGGTCCCTATCACAAGAAATCTTTAAAAGGTTTAACCATTGTGAAGGGTCTTAAAAATGTAGGTGGAACGAATTACGATGGTGGTTCAATCTTAGACCCACAATCTGGAAAAACTTACAAATTGAAGGGTTCATTGAAAGACGGTGGTCAAAAGCTCGAACTTCGTGGTTTCATCGGCGTATCAGCGCTTGGTCGTAACCAAACTTGGGTACGCGTGAACTAATTTAAGATTCATAAAAAAGCCGAGTAGTTGCTCGGCTTTTTTTATTTCTTATTTCTTTAATGCTTTTATCGCATTCTCATCAAAACCTACTACATAGCCTGATTCAGTAGTGATCACTGGTCTTTTAATAAGGCTCGTATGTGTAGTCAGTGCTTCAATCAAACCCTGTTCAGATGCAAGGGCAATTTGTTGATCTTCCTCAGACAATTTACGCCAAGTCGTTCCCTTTTTATTGAGGACAAGTTCAGCACCAAGATCATTTAGCCATTTTTGTACTGTTTCAGCATCAATACCTTGTTTCTTATAATCGTGGAACTCATAACTAAGCCCCAACTCATTGAGTAAATCGAATGCTTTTTTCATCGAGTTGCAATTTTTAATGCCGTAAACTTTAATCATCTCTAACAGTCTTATTCATTGTGATCAGTCTAGAGCTTAGCAAAATTTACGCAAAAACATAAATGTGATCAGAATATTTTAAATAGGTTTGAAATCTACAGTGTGGCTTCATGGTGGTTATCAATAAAATGGTGGAAAATTTCTTATCTTAAAATTTGTATTGATCTTTTAAATAGAGAAAACCCGCATTAAATCATCCTGATCATGCGGGTCTCAATTCAACGTCCAATGTCTTCATCCTTGGAAAATAAACCGAAATTTATTTTCTTTTCATCCTACGGCTTCCAATCCCTATTGTCATCCTGACATGTCCCTGTGCCGTGCGACAATAATGCACTGAATTAGTCGGAATAAAAATACGTTAACACGACAAGATTTGTGAGCAATTAGCGTGCATTTAGTAAACAGTTGTTCACTCAGTTTGCACGGCACTAAATTTTATAATCGATAATGACAGGGGCATGATCGCTAAACCACGTTTCTTTATATACCCATGCATTCACAGTACGATCTTTCCAATCTGGTGAGCAAGCTTGATAGTCAATCCGCCAACCCACGTTCTTGGCACGGGCTTGTCCTCGGTTTGACCACCATGAATAAAGTTCTGCTTCTTTACGCACTTCACGGAAGGTATCGACATAGCCTAAATCATCATAAATATGATCGAGCCATGCACGTTCATGTGGTAAACAACCTGAAGCTTTTTGATTGCCTGACCAGTTCTTAATATCAATGCGTTTATGTACGATATTGTAGTCACCGCAAACAATCACAGATTTACCTTCATCACGCCATTGTTTCAAGATCTGCTTGTATTCATTTAGGAAGTGATCTTTACGTGCTTGTGCTTCTTCACCAGAAGAACCTGATGGTAAATAGAGTGAGCAAATATGAGCTGTTTTCTCTAAGCCTAGATCAAATTCTGCTGAGATAAAACGACCTTGTGAATCAGCCAATTCAAAACCCAGACCATCGGTAACTGAGATAAACGGCAAACGACTATAGATTGCGGTACCAGCATAGCCAGGACGCTCAGCTGGGAATAGGTGTGTATACCAACCTTCTGGCTTAAATTTATCTGTCCATTGTTCGTGTGTAATACGGGATTCTTGCATGCAAATGACATCGGCATCTGAAGTTGCCATCCAGTCAAAAATTCCTTTTTTTTCTGCAGAACGAAGACCATTTACGTTGATTGATACGACACGTAAAATTTTTTGATCACTAGGATAGCTACTCTTTGGTATCATGCTCGAGTTTAACCTCAATTTAATAAATGGAGCACCTCATGACAGCGCAAGCGGCATTTAATCCACAAGCTTTTATCGAACTGGCATTATCACGTGGTGTGCTTAAATTTGGTGAGTTTACTTTAAAATCAGGTCGTGTGAGTCCTTATTTTTTTAACGCCGGTTTGTTAAATGACGGTGAAGCCTTAACTGGCTTGGCTTCTGGCTATGCAGCAAAATTAACTGAATGTGATAATGTTGAAGTGATTTTTGGCCCTGCGTATAAAGGTATTCCATTTGTCGCTGCAACGGCTGTGGCATTGTCACAAAACCACGGTGTAAGTGTACCTTGGGGCTTCAACCGTAAAGAAGTTAAAGATCACGGTGAGGGGGGGGTTTTAGTTGGTGCTTCAGTTGAAGGTAAAAAGGTATGGATCATTGATGATGTAATCACTGCGGGTACAGCCATTCGTGAAGTTGTGACCATTTTAAAAAATGCAGGCGCGCAAATAGCGGGTGTATTGGTTGCGCTTGACCGTCAAGAAAAAGGTCAGGGTGAATTGTCTGCGATTCAAGAAGTTCAAAAAGAGCTTGAAATTCCTGTGCATGCGCTTATCACAATGAAAGATTTAATGGATTACTTAGATGCTAAAGGCGACAAAGATGCTTTAGCGAAAATGGAAGCGTACCGTGTGAAGTACGGAATCTAAGTCTTATAAAGTTCTACTTAATATTAATGTGAACATTGCTTAATAAATAAGCGTGGAACTTGAAGAATCTATAAAAAAGCCCAGATCTATAGGTCTGGGTTTTTTATATTGATATAAGTTATTGATTTGTATTTAATAAAAAATCATTTCGCATAAGGTGTATTATGTTAATTTTAGGAAATCTAGATACTCTTTTGATTCACACGCTTTGAAAGCTCTTCTGCACTTTCTACACGTTCAGAGTAACGGTCTGTGAGATATGAGGACTGTCCCCTGGTTAAAAGCGTAAATTTATAAAGTTCTTCCATCACATCGACAATCCTCATGTAATAAGAAGAAGGCTTCATACGACCATCCTCTTCAAACTCTAGAAATGCTTTAGGGACTGAGGACTGATTTGGTATCGTGATCATACGCATCCAACGCCCTAAAATACGTAATTGATTTACAGCATTAAAGGATTGCGAACCTCCACACACTTGCATTACAGCTAAGGTTTTACCTTGCGTTGCACGGATTGCACCCGCTGCTAATGGAATCCAATCAATTTGAGCTTTCAATATCGAACTCATTGAGCCATGACGCTCAGGAGAGCACCACACCATGCCTTCTGACCATGCTAAGAGTTCATGGAGTTCCTTAACCTTTGTATGTTGCATATCACCATCTTCAGGGAGGGGTAGCCCTTTTGGATGGAAGATTTTCACTTCCGCACCAAAATATTCAAGAATTCGACCAGCTTCCTGAACAGCTAAACGGCTATATGATCTATCACGATTTGAGCCATACAAAAGCAGTATTCTTGGTGGATGTTTAAGGTTCTTTGCCTGAACTTTTTCTAAAGTCGGTTTTTCTAAAAGACTAGGATCAATATTTGGTAGGTTCATTCGACTCATGCCTCTTTAAACACTTTTTTTCTCAGCCATAGCGACACTGTCACTAAAGCAATCAATACAGGAACTTCAACAAGCGGACCAATCACGGTTGTGAAAGCTACAGGTGAAGCTAATCCAAAAGTGGCAATCGCTACAGCCAGTGCTAATTCAAAATTGTTGCCTGCCGCAGTAAAGGAAATAGCAGTCGTTTTAGGGTAATCATTGCCCATCCACTTACTCATAAAGAAGCTGATGAAGAACATCGCAACAAAGTAAATTGTCAAAGGAATAGCGATTCTAAGCACGTCTAGAGGAAGGCTAATCACTTCACCACCTTTAAGACTGAACATGGCTACAATCGTGAATAAAAGGGCAATAAGGCTGATTGGGCTAATCTTTGGGATAAATTTATCCTGATACCAAGCCAAACCATTCTTTTTAACCAAAATCAGTCGGGTTAAACACCCAAGTAAGAACGGAATACCTAGATAAATAAGAACAGCATGGGTAATTGTCCAAAAGCTCACATTAATGATTTGTGCTTCTACCCCAAAGAATGGTGGTAAGAAGGTTAAGAATAACCAGGCATAAGTACTAAAGAATAAGATCTGGAAGATACTGTTAAACGCGACTAAGGCAGCGACATATTGATTATCCCCACATGCCAGATCGTTCCAGACGAGGACCATCGCAATACATCGGGCTAAGCCTATGAGAATTAGGCCAGTCATGTATTCAGGATAGGCATGTAAAAAAATGATTGCCAAACCAAACATTAAGCAAGGTGCTATTAGCCAGTTTTGAACGAGAGATAATGTAAGGGTTCGCTTGTCCTCAAAGACTTTAGGCAAAGTCGCATAGTCTACTTTGGCAAGTGGTGGATACATCATCAAAATAAGCCCTATTGCGATAGGGATATTCACTGAATTAATGCTTAATTGATCGAGTACCACAGATGCTTGAGGAAAAAATACACCAATACCTACTCCTAATGCCATGGCAATAAAAATCCATAGCGTTAGATTTCGATCTAAGAATGAGAGCTTTGATCCGGACATTGAATTACTCGCATTGCATAGAGATAGATAAGTTGCTTGCAGGTTTATTCAGTACTTCATCATTTAAGACATTGAGCACTGCATTTACCCATTCTGGTAAATCAGGATTTAATCGGTAATACACCCATTGTCCCTTGCGCTCATCTAGCAAAATTGAGAGGTTACGGAGTAAAGCCAAGTGACGAGAAATTTTGGGTTGGCTCAGTTGTAATATCTCTGTGATTTCACAAACACATACATTTTGTCTTGCTAAAATAATTTTTAAAATATCTAGACGTGTCGGGTCAGATAGGCATTTAAAGAAATCTGCTTGATCCATCATCTACACTCCAATATATGCTATTGCGAATATACGCATATCCGTATATAAATGCAATATTACTAAGCTTTGAGTTAATCCAATGTCATCAAAAGTTAAGATCTATCACAACCCTGCTTGCGGAACATCAAGAAATACACTGGCTTTAATTCGAAATACCGGAGAGGAACCTGAAATTATTGAGTATCTTCTCAACCCTCCGAGCAAGAGAGAACTGATTAATTTAATTGAAAAATCAGGTCTTTCTGTACATGAAGCTATTCGTAAAAATGTAGAACCTTTTGAAACTCATAAATTGGATCAGCCACACTGGACAGATGAACAGCTCATTAATTTTATGCTTGAGTATCCAATTTTGATTAATCGTCCATTCGTAGTAACTGAGATCGGTGTAAAACTTTGTAGACCATCTGAACTCGTTTTAGATATTTTATCTGCACCTCAAATAGGTGCTTTTACTAAAGAAGATGGTGAAATAATCATCGATAAAAATGGTAAGCGGATTAAATAAATCCGCCTCATTTAACATAATGGTCGTTATGCGAAATCAAAAATAGTAGATAAGGATCCTATTTTGACCTTAATACAAAACGTAACATTTTGATTTAAATTAAGAAAATATAAATATTTTAAGAAATATTTTTATATAATATCTCTTCAATGAAAGAAGCTTTTACCTTTCTATAATCATCTTCTTCAAATCCAATACAGTCGATTTTTAACTGATTATATTGATCTACTAAATGTGGTGAAGAAATTAAGATATCTCTAAAAGTTAGAAAATTTAAGTACAAAGAATCTTCAGTAATAACTTGAAATGCTATATCTTTCTCAGAGTTAATAGCTTCTAGCATGCAAAGATCATTTGTTCTTAACGTATTGCTTTTCTCTCTAAAATTTAATTTTTTTAATAAATTTATAGATTTTTTAAACTCTTTTTCAGGGATACAAACTAAAATATCGAGATCACCCTTAGAATATGCATTAGGTATTGCTGAAGATCCTATATGCTCAACTCTAGCATTTGGAAGTAATCTTATAATTTTCTTTTCATATTCATTAAAAAGAATTTTCAATTCATCTTGATAAGCACTTGCAGGAAAAAATTTCATTATTCTAAAAACTAACTATTAATTCAGAAATACTTTATCAAACATAAAAAATCTAATAATTTTTTTATGTTTGATTTATTTAACATAAAATCTCTTATGTGAAATATATTAAAACAATAACTAAAGAAATTAGGTGTTCTTTTAAGGAAAAATGAGTAATCAAATTAAATGAGTATTTTTTAATCAACCATGTAATCCATGGTGTACATTGTTTCTAGTATTTGTCATCTTGGATGTAATTATTCGTTCTTTTATTATAAATAAATATAGAGCAGGAAGTTCTAGAAAATAAGATATGGATAAACAGGGAATGTTAAACGTCCAGCACCATTAAGCCTCTTATTAAAAAGCCCGACATGATGTCGGGCTTTTTAATAGAAATAATTACCAACGGCTCAATCTACCATTGTACAACATATCATTGATCTCACTTTGAGTTCTCCATGAACATTGGACAGTCGGATATTGATCCCCTCGATTAGAATGATAATCTCTATGGCGATCAGCAACTCTGTCACAATCAGCGATTTTATTATAAGGTCCACCTATTAGATGCCAAGTCTCTCCATGAGAATTATGTTTACATAATAGGAACAAGGGCTTATTAGCAAATACCAGAGTAGCTAATGAAGCTAATAATCCCCCAATAATAATTTTTTTTAATTTCATAATTAATTTCCTTTTTTAATCTACTCTTAATTATAATATAATAATATTTTTTAAAACACAAAAGGTATTTTCAGGTGATATTATGAGAAATATATTATATTTATTCTTATGTATGTCTTTTACACTAATAGCTAATGCTGCTTATGCATCAGATATTAATGATAAAAGTGAAATAATTAAGAAAATTAATTCTTGGTTAACTGAACATGTCGTAGATGAATTTGTAGAAGATAAAAAAGTTCCACAAGAAACATTTTATAGTAGTGCTGCTATAAACGTTGATGTGATGATGGTTGGACAAAGACTGAAGTATGATTATGATCGTCCAGTTTATGTTGAAGCCTATGATAATATTAAATGGTCAGACATGAAAAAAAATAATAATGGTAAATATTTAACAATTAATAAGGAAAATGTTAATGGGTTCTTGTTTTTTAAGAAACCTAACATAAAGTTGATAAAAGTAAATACTTATAAATCACCCCGTCCAACAAGAGAAGTTACAGATACAATAGAATTCCCTTTAACGAAAAAAGTTAGTAAAAGTGAGATTAATAAACTTGAACTACTGTTAAGTCAGTTAGCTAATAGTAAATAAAAAAAATGATGTGATTATTCAATTACCACTATTTCTATAGACTTTCTTTTAATTAGATAGAATGAGAATTAAAGAAAGATATTTCATAATAGAGTAGTAAGGCGTATGATCCTCGTGAAAATCATTTTTATATTATTTGGTTACTAAAAAATCCTGTTTTAACTCATTTCTATTAGTCACCAATCTAACTACTAGAAAGCTTATATTTTTAAGAAATAAATATTGTTAAACCTTTAGATAAGGCTCAGATCATGAAAATTTATAGCTTAGCTTTAATTGCTATTTTTTGTTCATCTACTTACGCAAAAAAAGTTGATAGTTTTTCTTCATTACAAGATGCTCATGAGGTTATAGACGAAGCAGGGCTCTATACCCAAGAAATAGTAGGTAATAATATCCGAGCTGATCTTTTTTCATTTGAGAGTTCAGGATGTTCAACTAGTTATTCAATAATGTTTACTGATAAAGATCGTAGTGGCAATAATGGAAAATATCTGCGAGAAATTTCTATAGATTGGACAAGAGCTAGTGTGAGAGGAGATGGATATACGATTAATAAGCTTTATGTTGGTCCTGTAAAATATTCACAATATACTTTATTAAATGGATGGAAGTTAGATCCTACAAGAACAGGCGGTGCTGCTATATGGTACGTAAAAGATAGTCATGCTAAAAAGATGAATGCAGCTCTTGATTACTTACATGAAAAGTGTAAATACAAATAAACTACCGGTGATGCTATGAGTTTTTACAAAAAATTATCTTCTACATTCCTAGGGATAACCTTAATCTGTGGTGCAGCATATACAAATGCACAAGATACTAGATATACATTTTGTCGTTCTCTAATTACAGAAAGTGCTATATCTTGGGATAAATCATTTTGGGTTGTATCTTCAGTTTTCCGTAATAACTTGAGTATATCTCGCTCAGATATTGGAATAAAAAATAGTTTTAATTCTTTTATTGAAGCTGAATTTGGTGGTCAAGCCCGTATGGCTATTTGTTTTCATGAAGATGATTATCAAGATGCATTAGATGAACGAAATGATCTCATTAGTGAATATAGAAATAGTGATGAAGATTATAAAACTGTACATTGGTCATATCGTGGTGATTAAAAGAGATTATCTAAATAACTATCACTTTCTTAAATATTTTTAATTAGATTTTGATCGAAAATACTAGGTATCCACCAAAATTTTAGACATACATAACTATCTTCTTCAGGGTTTTTCATAATCTAATGAAAAACCATTTAAAATCATAAAATTAGAGCAAGTTGTATCCAGTTTGGATGAACCGCCAACTTTTAATGATTTGATTAGGCGCATAATTACGTTAACTATCTGCAATATTTTATCTATTCTTTAATTAGACGACTTTATCAAAAATTGATAAGTGGATTTACTTAATCCTCTTGATTTAATATCAAACCTTATTCGAATTTTTATACATGAAAAAAAGCTCAACCATAGGGTTACTGAGCAAAAGAGAAAATTTTAATAATCTTTTCATATTAGATTCATCATTTTTAAGTAAGAATAATACTTCCTGAACAGGATGCAGACGAGTCATTAAAAACTAGATAAATAATAGATGAAGATATTATATATTATCTAAAAATATGAGTGTATTTTATCATCACCTAGAGGTCAATTAGAATAGAAATGAAAAATTTTAGCGTTAATGATTTAGATTTATTGATTGAAAAATATCGAAAAGCAGACAAAGAAGTAAAGAAAATCCTAATCGGTTATAAATTATTTGGTGAATTAATGAATGATTCTAAATTTCATGAAGAAGTTATCAATTCAGCATTAAGTACTACGAAAAGAAAATATAAGAAAATAAAAATAAGAATCACAACAGATGAATATCAGCTGGATTTTGAATAAAGGTAAGCTAAGTATCCAATACTCAAATTCTCTTAAATTATCCAAAAATTTGTCCGCAGAAATTGGGGATGGATTTGATTCCGAGAGGCATATATCTTATAGGGAATTGCGGTTTTTGATCACTTTTTAACCATTTTTATTGGCGAAAAATGACAAATTTGCTTAAAAAGCAGTCGATATGTTTCACAGTCGACTTTTTACTGTTTTTCGGGGTGGGTGAAAATTTTTAAGTTATTGATTTTAAATCATTATTTTAGTTTCATTTCGCATAACGACCATTATGTTAAATAGAAGTAAATTTATTTAAAAATATGTTTGATTTAAGTAATTTTAATAATGCTTAACTTTTAATAAACTATATTTAAATATCAAATTAACAATAAAGTTGGTTTTCTTATGTTATTAAAAAAAATAGTTTTAATTAGTACAATAATGACTAGTAGTCTTGCTCTTGCATATGATCCTACAACGCCTTCATATTATTTAACTAAAAATTGTGTGCAGAATATTATGCAGACTGTATTGATGTCTATGGGTCTACTGGTAGCGGTGGAATGTCAGAGTGTGGAAACTCTTTAAATACATGCATCACTACAGGTGACTGGAATCCACCAAATCTTCCTGTGCCATCATCGAATAGATTATTAAACCTTTTTAGTTCAGAAACTAGAGAAGCTAAAACAATATATACCACGGTCTAATAAATCAGGATCTCAATGTAATATGATTGGGATCCTTACCAACATCTATAGAAGAGAAAAATGGATCAATTAAAAAAAATAAATGATGATTTATATCAAGCCGCAATATTATTAGACAGTATTCCTAGTAAGATTCAATCGGATCCATCACTAGAAAATAGAGAGAATATTTTACTGATAGGAAAAGCTCTCAGTCATATTTTTGAACTCCAAAATAATATTTATAAAATTCGGCCTGATTTAAAAAATAATAATCAGCAATAACAGTTCTTTATAGATTTTTTAAGAAATATAACGGCTTATTTGAGAATGCAAAAGTAATATTATATTTGTAATAGTTTCTCTAAAATTAACATAATAGGCGTTATGCGAAATTCTTATCTGCATCACACAAATTACATTTTTACGTTATGCCCAACTTTTCATTCAGTTCTTGTAACCTCATCACTCAAGGACGATTTTGCCACGGTGGGGTATATCAAATGCATAACCTGATCGCAGGCAAGAATCATCTAATCAATGATTTTTATCTTCTGAATAAAAGACGATCATGGCGGGTTGCATCATTAGAAACCCCGGGAATAAATTCATTCATAAATTGTAGTTTAAATAAGTTAAAGAGACTCATAAAAGAGCGCTGTGCTGAATATCCCATACCCAGCGATGGTCATGAGGATCGCGCCACACAAGGCTAAGATTTTTGAATAAATACGTTGTTGAGAAATAGCGTTAAAACCTAAATAGACCAAAGATAGTACGACAAAATCTAGAAGAATCCATGTGATGATTAACAGCGACAAACTTAAATCTATATTTGGTGTAATTTGAATAAACTGCGGAAAAAAAGCAGTGAAGAAAATAATATCTTTTGGATTGGAAATTCCAACTAAAAACCCTTTGGAAAAACCGCTATCCATCGGCTTGATCTTTGAAGAGGCAGTTTGATTGTGCTGAAAAGTTTCTCTAAGAATTTCAAAACCTAAATAGCCAATATAAAGACATCCTAGGACTTTGATGATGTTGAAAATATGCTCATTAAAATGAAGAACACCCTTAAGTGCAAGAATTGAAAGCGCAATTAAACATAGTGAGGCAACATTAGTGCCTAAAATGGTTTGTAATGCTTTTCGATAACCACCTTTTGCACCTGCACTGGCCACCAAAATCATAACAGGGCCTGGAGTGGCAATCATAATAATGACAGTGAAAATATATAAAAAATACTCAAGATAATTCATGAAAATACTACTTTTTAAATTTTATTTATATAAATATTATAACCTCTTTAGATTTCATTCATCTCATTTATTTAAAATATCTCATAGAGCGAAATAAATAATAAAAAAGGAAGCCTAAGCTTCCTTTTTTAATAATATCACTGAATATTAATAACCTACGCTAAAGCGCTCTTGAATATGGTTATTATTTTCAAGCTCATCACTGAGCGCTACTGCGAAATCTTCTGCAGAGATTTTACTGCCTTCTTCACCAACGATAAGTTCATCTTTACCAGAGCGATATTCACCAGTTCGCTTACCAGGACCGAATTCCGCTGCAGGAGCAATAAAGGTCCAGTCAATGTCGTCCACTTGTTTTAACTTATCAAAGAACTGAATGCCTGCTTCCGCCTCAGCTTTATATGCATCAGGGAAGTCTTCTGTATCGATTACACGCACATTTTGATTTGGTACAGTTAAACCGCCAGCGCCACCAACAACAATATAACGTTTAACTTTTGATTCACGAATAGCATTAAGAAGTGAATTGATATCAAGACCTTGGAAACGTACTGCACTAATTACAGCATCTTGACCTTTCAGCTCATTTACAAGTGCTTCTTGATCATTTAAATCTAAATCTACAGTTAACACACGCTCTGTATCTGAAACTTTGCTTGTATTACGCGCAATCGCTTTGACGTAGTGTCCACGTGAAACAAGCTCTTCAAGAATACGAGAACCTGCCATGCCTGTTGCACCAATTAAAACTATTTTCATAATGCCCTCATTAAATTTATAACTATGATTATTGGAGTGCTAAATATTTAGTCATCACGATTAAAAAATGAAATCATGAATGATTAAAATGTAATATTAATTTAGCTTAAAATAAAAAAGATTAATGTATTAAATCTATGTTGATTTATAGTTAAAATAGGAGTGAGAAGTTATTTAATTATTTTAAATGTAAATTTTATGTAATTATAAGCTTGAAAAATATTCATATAAAACCAGTCTAACTTTTATTTATTGTTGAAGTTGGTTTAAAGAAAATCGCCATATATCATTTTTATATCCATAGCTTTCATCTTTCGAGCTTGGTGGATGCTGTAAGATAAAATTATGTAGTTGCTTTTTTTGATCATTATTCAGAACTTCAACAATAGCTGGTTGGTCGACAATTTGATTATTTAAATTCGCAATAATGTCTTCAATCATCTTCGGATTTTTATGCGCAAGTTGTTCTAAAGTTGTGTTATTTCCCTGACCATTTAGCAGATATTGAGAAAGAAATTGTGCTTCGTTTGGTGAGATAGAATTTTGTTGAAGAAGTTCTTGTACAAGATTGTGCTGAGTTTGGACAGATGCGGTATGCGGTAGGCTAGAAATAAGAACTTGTTTAACCTTTGGATCTAAATTTGGATCCTGAAAACGTTGCTCTAAAGCGTGACTAATTTTCTGTCGAATCAAATCATTTTCAGGTAGGGATTTTTTGAGTTCATGTTCTCGATCAGTCAGCAACATCGCATTATTCAGTGCGCCTATCGCTAAGCTTTGAATTTTAGGATTTTGATGTGTGAGAAATGGCAAAATTTGTTCAGTTGCTTCTAAAGGATTGAGAGAAGTAAGTTGAGTCAGGATTTCTTCTATTGCATTTTCATCATGCTGGTTTTGTTCAAGGAGCTGAATTAAATCATGTATTTTTTCTTCTCGATTCGCAGCAGATTGATCCAGTTGAAGTAACTTTTTTGCCCATACGGGTAGGTTAGTGTTGAGTTTCATATCTGCAGTATTTTCAGACAAGCTAGTCGCGCGATCTTCATTGCTTTTTAGCGTTGACGTATTATTATTTTGATTTGATATACTTTGAGTCGTATCTGCTGTCGATTTCAAATACATCCATAAAATTACTGCACAGATCACGAAGATCAAAATAACCAAAAAAATATTTTTCTTATTCATAATATTAAAATATTAAGCTGTCGTTGCCTTCAACATCAGAGATGTGAAGGCAATATAATGGAATGATTTATTTACACTCGTGTAATTGTGAGTAAGCTACTATTGAAAGTTCCACGCGGTGTGCTTCCTCCTAGATTACCATTACCTGTCTGAGTGTAGAGCCATTTCGTAAAGCTGTCACATCGGAACGTTCCCTTTTGCCATGTATATTTGCTACAAGCACCATTGGAGTTATATTGTGAACAGACTTGCACAGCTGGGTTTGGTGTTGCTGAATACAGCGTGTAAGCGACATGGGGTCGTTGCTGATTTGATACCGCAGTGATTTGATTAGCAGCAGATGAGTAAGGAGATTTATATCCAAAACTTGTTTTGGCCTTTGCTCCCCAATATTTTGTAGTTTTAAATCCACTTAAGCTGACATATTCAATCACATCTACATATGCCGTTTTGTTCATGACTTGAACAATATTGTTTGAACTTACATATACACCTGTATGCCCTAATGCACCAACAATTGGAACGTTGAGGTCTCGACCGAGTACATCACCGACTCGTGTAGGATTGCCTGCTGCTAAAGTAACTGAACTGATAGTGAGTAAACATAGTGTAGAAATTATTTTAATCATGGACTTGTACCTATTGTTGGAATATTAAGTCCTGTTAGTTTTATTCAACGATGTTAACGTTTGATGTAATTCGTATTTGAAGTTGTAACAATAATTTTGTAATTTTTCTTAATAATTTAATTTGAAATAGTAATATTATTTTGTGAGTAAACCTTAATAAAAACGTAATAATTTTAGCGTGACTATGATATTTATTTAGTTATTCTTAAGGATTAATTGTGCTTGATCAATTAGACGCTAATACTGAATCGTATAGCAATTTGACTGCTATAAAACATCAAGAAATTGATTTGAAGAATACCTTCAAAGCAAAAGGGTATCTACATTATAAATCTATAGAGGTGGATCATTTTTCTAAACTATTACTAGCTAAAGAGTTTGAAAAACTTGAAAAAGATCCTTTTGCACCTACACATACTCAAAGGTTTAGAAGATACGGAAATGCCTTAATTTTACCTTGGGAAAAAGATCTTAAGCCTATTTGGTTGCCGACAGTGCGTGATAATATAGGGCAGGAGTTATCTGGATATGATCAGGGAGGGAACAATCCCGAGCATCAGTCGATTCGTTATTTTAACGCGTTGAGCCAAGAAGCTAAATCTACGCAATATCTTAATGATTTGATTGTAGATGATTATCAACTTACTTTTGGTTTGGAAAATGCCTATCTGCCAATTTACGTGGGTGTCCATTTTGTCAAACTGCGTTCAACTCATGCCGATCAGCTAGGAATTAGTTCGCCTAATTGTTTTCATCAGGATGGTGAGCCATTCACATTTGCTCATTTGTTTTATAGGAGTAATAACATTGAAGGAGGTGAAAACTTTATTGCATCACCTCAGGAAAGAAATAAGCGTTTAGATGAGGTAAATAATTATAATATTTATCAAAAATTTACGTTGAGACAAGCTTCTGAAAGTTTTGCTGTACACGATCCAGCAGTTTCACATTATGTATCACCTATTAGAAAAATAGATCAAGGCACAAATGCTGAGGCTGGTGAGCGCTGGATGATTTTGATTGATTTCTCTCTTACAAAGCAAAAAATATGATTCAAAATTTAATAATTTCGCTTTTACCTATTCTCATTTCTCTTATATTGGGTTGGGGCATAGGTAAAGCTGCAAACGTTCAAGTTCGCAATATATTGGTTGGTCAAATTACGTTTTTGGTGTGGTTGCTCCTCATCTCTATAGGCTTTCAATTTGGCAGTGTCTTGTTTGATAAAGATCTTGGTTCAAAAATATTAATTGAAGCTTTTATTTATTCTACAGTGTTAAGTGTGATTACCTTTGGGCTTTTATTTAATCGTAGCCACTTTAAGGCTGAGCACCAAAAATCATTCAAGGATATGCTCAAACCTATTACCGAATGCTTGATTGCGATTGGAATGGTGTTGATCGGGATGGGGCTATATTGGCTATTACCCAAGACTTTATCAGGGGAAATGTTAAGCGCGATACTATTGTATGTGTTGATTTTTTTAATCGGAGTGGATTTGTCTGCGATTAAAATTCAAGCCCTCACTATGAATCATATTAAAGTGCCATTTTTTTCAATCATTGCACTATTTATTGCGGCTTATTTGACGAGTCATATCATGACTCAATCTTTTGTCGAACTCGTTGTGATGGGGAGTGGATTTGGTTGGTTCTCTCTTTCTGGTCCTTTAGTTGCTAAAGTTTTAGGACCTGAGCAGGGAACTTTTGCTTTGATCACAGATCTTGTACGAGAGTTTTATGCGATTGCATTGTTGTATTTATTAGGTCAGCGTTATCCAAAGCCAATCATTGGTGTATGTGGTGCCACGGCGATGGACTCGACTTTACCCTTTGTAAAAAACAATTGTTCACCATTAGATGTACAAATTGCAATTCTCAGTGGATTTTTCCTGACGCTCATTGCGCCGTTTTTTATTATTTTTTTTAGTAGTTTGATATGAATCCAAATTCTAGTGCTCAGCAGAAATAGGAAAGAGCTTCTCTGAATTTATACAATTGATCCTTTGATAGATCAGTAGATCGTTCACTAAACTTCGTTATAATCGCTTCATTGATAAAATAGAGAACAGATCATGCGCGTACTTGTGGTGATGGATCCCATCGAAAATGTAAACCTCAAAAAAGATTCGACCATGGCAATGCTTTGGGCTGCTGCACGTCGCGGTCATGAGTTAGGGTATGCACTTCAGGAAGATTTATATATCGATCAAGGCAAAGCTTTTGGTTTGATCTCACCACTTAAAGTGTTTGAGGATTATAATCATTACTATGAACTTGGTGAAAAACAGAAAGAATCTTTAGCCGCATACGATGTTGTACTCATGCGTAAAGATCCACCTTTTGATATGAACTTTGTTTATACAACTTATATTCTGGAACAAGCGGAACGTGAAGGTTCCTGGATTATCAATAAACCTCAAAGTTTGCGAGACTGTAACGAAAAGCTGTTCGCTACACAATTTCCAGAACTGCAGGTTCCGACTTTGGTAACTTCACAGCAAAGTTTAATCCGAGAGTTTATTGCTGAACATCAAGATGTGATTGTAAAACCGCTAGATGGGATGGGCGGTATGGGGATTTTCCGTTTAACTGCTGCAGGGGCAAATATCGGTTCAACTTTGGAAATGTTGACTCAAATGGGGCAGCAACCGATTATGGCGCAACGTTATATTCCTGAAATTGTGGATGGAGATAAGCGTATTCTGATGGTCAATGGTGAGCCAATTCCATATTGTTTAGCGCGTATCCCACAAAATGGTGAAACGCGAGGTAACCTTGCTGCTGGTGGGCGTGGTGAAGCACGTCCGTTGACTGAAAATGATAAGGTGATTGCTGCTAAAGTTGGACCATTCTTGCGTGAGAAGGGGCTGGTATTTGTTGGTCTTGATGTCATTGGAAACTATGTAACAGAAATTAATGTGACTAGTCCAACGTGTATACGTGAAATAGACGCACAATTTGGTACTTCTATCGCAGATACATTATTTGATGTTTTGGAAGCTGGACGTTAGCTGATCTGCAAAAAAGAGCCTAAATAGGCTCTTTTTTTTGCGTATATATTTTAAATAAATAATAGCTGGTCAATAGTCCTAGGGTGGAAAGACTTACGGTAACCCATGCGGCATTGTACCACTGGTGAGAAGACGAAACGAGAGCTGCTGTTGCTGGGGGAACAAGGAACTGCGCACATGCAGAAATTTGCAGCACTAAGCCCATACTGGATGCTGCTGCATTGACCTGTGGTGCGTATCTAAGCGTATTGGCAAAGACGGTCGTCGGAATAATGCCACCGATAAAAGAAAACAAAATAGCGCACAAATATTGCAACTCAAAAATCAACCAATAGGGTTGTGAAAATACAACCCAGCTACATAAAATTAGACTTAAAAAACTAAATTGAAGTAATTTAAAAGGAGCTATGCCTTTTTGAAGTAATACGCCTGCGCCAAAGGTTCCACCTAAGTTAGATAATACAACCATTGACACCAAAATTCCTGCAAGCTTTAAATCCATATTGAATGAGACATACAAGCTGGGTAAAAAACCTGTGAGTGTGATCCATTGACTGGTATAGCAAGCAAAGATAACGGCTAGACAGAGAATGGGTGGATGGGTCACGGTGGCTTTAACAATAGATAAAAAAGAGTTGGAGGTTGATGTGTTCAGTGGTGCTGTTGTTACAGTGGTTTGTTTATCGTCATAACGTAAAAAATGGTAAATCATCAAGGCAACCAGCCAACACAAGGCACCAAATAATGCCCAAATGTGTTGCCAACTGAGCCATTCGAGTAATACAGGAATGGTCAAAATAGCAAGACTAACCCCAACTCCCATATAAGAACTCCATAACCCCATTTTAAAATTCATGGTTTCAGGTGTGCTCAGTCGTTTTAAAATTGCGGGAGCGCAAAGACTAATGGTGAGAAATCCAATGCCTTCCATAAATCGAAAAAAATAAAGGCTAATACTATGATCAATCCATAAGCCTGCAAAACTACTCATCCCCAATAGAATGAGTGCAAAAATAAGACATTTTTTGAGTCCTATTTTCTCAGATACAGCACCAATACACAGGGCAAATAGCATTCCAGCACCTTGAACCAGTGATAAGGATAGGCCTGCTTGGGTGAAACTTAGATTTAAATCTTTTTGAAGAATTGGAATAACAGCAGAAAGTTTACCGACATGAATTGCAGCAAGGTAGCCTGCCAAAATAATCCAAATGTCATAAGATGATATTTTTGACATTTGCGTTTAAAAATCCTTTTATTCGCGAGCTGAATCTCAATGAGATATAGCAATATCATAAATAGAACTATTGCCTCATACCATTTAGACATAAGTTTATATCCAATATGGCGGTAGCGAAGATACGAAGGAACAATAGAGCCAATACTGTGGTGGTTTTTAATGTGCACATTAATCATTATTTTGGTGCGTTATAAACTAGATCGAATGGTAAAATACATAAAAAAAGGCACACCTCATAATAAATCTAGTTTAAACTCTGAAATCATATGAAAAAAACAATTAAAGGGTCCGTGAAAAAAAAAGTAAATAAACTTTCATGGATATACGATTGTGATTACAATTGATGCCTTATATAAAATTTTCTGTTAGCTCTTAGATTTGAAGAATTAGACCGTGACACAAGCTCAGCATAAACAACCTAAACATGTCATGATGATGGCTGCAGGTACAGGTGGACATGTATTTCCTGCCCTAGCAGTTGCTCAGGAATTACAACAGCAAGGTGTCGAAGTGTCATGGTTGGCAACGCCTTCAGGTATGGAAAACCGCTTGCTTAAAAATCACCAAATTCCAATTTATCAAATTGATATTCAGGGTGTGCGTGGCAATGGAATCGTCCGTAAGCTGCAAGCCCCTTTTAAAATTTTAAAAGCAACGCTTAGCGCAATGCGCTATATGAAACGATTAAACGTAGATGCAGTCGCTGGTTTTGGCGGTTATGTTGCAGGTCCTGGTGGTTTGGCTGCGCGTATTCTTGGTATTCCTGTCATCATTCATGAGCAAAATGCAGTAGCGGGTTTCACCAATATCCAATTGGCTCGTGTTGCTAAAACGGTCTGTCAGGCATTCCCGAAAACATTTCCAGAAAATCATAAAATCGTGACTACAGGTAATCCCGTACGTAAGGAAATTTCTACGATATTGAGTCCTGCTTGGCGATATCAAGAGCGAGAAAAAGCCAATCAACCTATTCGTATTTTAATTGTAGGCGGCTCCTTGGGCGCACAAGCATTGAATGAGCGCGTACCCGAAGCACTGAAACAATTAGATGTTCCTTTAAGTGTTTATCATCAGTGTGGTCAAAATCATGCTGATAGCACGCGGGCACGTTATGCCGATGCTCATGATCATTTACAGGTAGAAGTTCAACCGTTTATTGAAAATATGGCGGAAGCCTATGCCAATGCCGATCTTGTAATCTGTCGTGCTGGTGCACTGACGGTCACTGAGATTGCTACTGCGGGTGTTGCAGCCGTATTTGTACCTTTGCCAAGTGCAGTAGATGACCACCAAACTGCGAATGCCAAATTCCTAGCAGATATTAATGCTGCAAAAATTTGTCCACAAGCGACACTCACTCCTGATTCATTAAAAGCAGTTTTATTGCCACTCATGAACCGTACATTGTTGACGGAAATGGCTGTTAAAGCACGTCAACAAGCTCAACCAGATGCAACTCAGCGTGTGGTTGGTTTAATTCAAGATTTGTAAGTTTTAGAGAAAATTATGTCTTCAACGAACCCAGCTGATAAAGCAAAAAACCTGATTAAAATTCCTGAAATGCGCCGTATCAAGCATATCCATTTTGTGGGTATTGGTGGTGCAGGAATGTGCGGGATTGCGGAAGTCTTAAAAAACCAAGGCTATAAAGTTTCAGGGTCGGATATTAAAGCCTCTAAAACCACTGCACAGCTTGAAGAAAATGGCATTAAAGTTCATATCGGACACGCTGCTGATAATATTAACGGTGCGAATGTATTGGTTGTATCGACTGCGATTGACCAAGAAAATCCAGAAATTAAAGCAGCGATTGAAACACGTATCCCTGTAGTTCGTCGTGCGGAAATGTTGGGCGAGTTGATGCGTTACCGTCATGGTATTGCGGTTGCAGGTACACATGGTAAAACCACTACGACAAGTTTGGTGACCTGTATGCTTGCTGAAGAAAACATGGATCCGACATACGTGATTGGTGGTTTGCTTAATCGCTCTGGAGTAAATGCTGCTTTAGGTGCGAGTCGTTATATTGTAGCTGAAGCAGATGAATCTGATGCTTCATTCCTATATTTAGAACCAATGGCCGCTATTGTCACCAACATTGATGCTGATCATATGGACACTTATGGTGGTAGCTTCGATGTTTTGAAAGATACTTTTGTTCAATTCTTGCAGAAGCTTCCATTCTACGGTTTAGCCGTAGTGTGTGGCGATGATCAAAATATTCGTGAAATTATGCCACGTATTGGTCGACCTGTTTTAACTTATGGTTTTAACGAAGATAACGATATTCGTGCTGTAGATGTGGTACAAGAAGGGATGCAATCACATTTTACTGTGCTTCGTAAAAACAAAGAGCCACTCAAGTTAACCATTAATATGCCTGGTTTGCATAACATCCTTAATGCGTTAGCTGCGATTGGTGTGGCAACTGATGAAGGTGTATCTGATGCTGCAATCGCTCGTGCTTTAGAAAGTTTTAGTGGTGTAGGGCGTCGTTTCCAAATTCAAGGTGAATTTGAGTTAAGTGATGGAACGGTCAAACTGGTTGATGATTATGGTCACCATCCAAAAGAAGTTGAAGCAACGATTAAAGCTGCGCGTGCAAGTCATCCTGATCGTAGACTTGTGATGATGTTCCAACCTCACCGTTTTAGCCGTACACGTGATTGTTTTGATGATTTCGTTGATGTCTTGTCACAAGTCGATCAATTACTGCTATTAGAAGTATATTCTGCAGGTGAAAAGCCGATTGTTGGTGCAGATAGTCGCTCATTGGCAAGAAGTATCCGATTGCGTGGTGATGTTGAACCAATCTTGATTGATCCAGTAGAAGGGAATTTGCCAAATGTGATACAAAAAGTGTTACAAGCAAATGACTTGTTATTGACTCAAGGTGCGGGTAACGTTGGAGCAATTTCAATTGAGCTTGCTCAGAACCAGCTCTATTTAAAATAATCGTCGTTTGATGATTTGGCTAAATTGAAAATTTTATAAGTTTAAGGAACTAAACGTGTCAAATGCTTCTAAATTCGGCAAAGTTGCTGTATTGCTTGGTGGTAAATCTGCAGAGCGTGAGGTGTCATTAGATAGTGGTAAGGCTGTACTTGAAGCATTGGTACGTTCAGGGGTGAATGCAGAGGGTTTTGACCCTCAAGAACGCAGTGTGACTGAACTGGTAAATTACGATCGTGCATTTATTGTGTTACATGGTCGTGGTGGAGAAGATGGTCAAATCCAAGGCGCATTAGAGTGGTTAAATATTCCATATACTGGAACTGGTGTGCAGGGGTCGGCTATCGGAATGGATAAAGTAAAGACCAAGCAAATTTGGCAAGGTTCTGAACTTCCTACAGCGCCATACCGCATTGTTTCTAAAGATACTGATGCACAAGCACTCGTTGCAGAGCTTGGATTACCACTGATTATCAAACCCGTGCACGAAGGCTCGAGTGTGGGCATGAGTAAGGTTGAGAAAGCAGAGGATTTAGCTGAAGCAATTAAAAAAGCGACTCAACATGATGCCGTGGTCATGGCTGAGAAGTGGATTACAGGTCGTGAATTTACGATTTCATTTTTAAACGGACAACCATTACCAGTCATCCGTTTACAACCTCCAGCTGATGTAGCCTTTTATGATTATGAAGCTAAATACCAACGTAATGATGTTGAATATGGTATCCCTTGTGGTTTGAGTGAAGCTGAAGAAAAAAGTTTACAAGCGCTTTGCTTACGAGCGTTTCAAGCTGTTGGGGCAAGTGGTTGGGGTAGAATTGATGCTATGCAGGACGAGCAAGGTCAATTTTGGCTGCTAGAAGTGAATACTGTTCCAGGCATGACCAGTCATTCATTGGTACCAAAAGCAGCTCAAGCAGTAGGTTATAGTTTTGAAGATTTGTGTTTGGCTATTTTAGAGCAAACCTTAGCGAAAGAATCACACTAAGTTATGGCTCAACTACCTCCATCGATGCGTCGCAAACGTGCGGCGATTACATCGATTCATGACAAACCACCGACTCGCAAAGAGAAAATGATTAATGCGGGTGGTTGGGTCATGCTTATTTTTGCATGTTGTGTACTTTTGGTCGGGATTTATGGCTTATATAGCGTCATGACCAGTGCAAAAGTAGCATCTTTGGATGTGGTTGGTCTGCAAGCCGAGCCTGAAATTAGTCAAGTAAAACAGCAGTTAATGCCTACCATTACAGGCAATTATTTTACTGCTGATCTTGAGCAAATTCGTGATAAGGCATTAGAGATTTCTTGGGTAGATCGAGTGGTCATTTCTAGAGCTTGGCCAGACGGTATTAAGGTTCGTGTTATTCCGAAACATCCGATTGCACGTTGGGGAACAGGACGTCTGTTAAGTGATCAGGGTGTGGTGTATACAGAGGCATATTCTAGAAATCACGCAAATTTACCACTTATGCATGGTCCGTCAGATCAGTCAAAAGTCATGATGAGACGTTATCATGAAATTAATCAACTATTTAGTCCAGTTAATCTGCGTTTGAAAGAGCTATATTTAACAGATCGTCGGACATGGTTTATGCAGTTCGATTCGGGTTTACGTATTATTGTGGATCAGGATCAGACCATGAGCAAACTGCAACGATTGAGTCACTTATCTCAAGCAGATCTGAAAGTGGTTTGGCCAAGAGTTTCAGCGATTGACTTACGTTACCGTAATGGCTTGGCGATTCAATGGAAAAATGCGACACCACCAAAGATTATAAATGGTCAGTTTGTTGTAACCATTAATGACATTAACATTGCAGATTCAAGAGTTGCAAAGCCATAATACGTGGCTTTAAAAATAGGCATAAGCCAGATATAAACAATGAAGAAAATGGTAGTGAATCATGAATGAGGCTGTTCCCTCAGTTGTTGCGATAGACATTGGGACACATAAAGTTTCAGTTCTAATTGGTAAAGTGCATGCGCCGGATAATATCCAGGTCATCGGTATGGCGACTGCGCGAAATAAAGGCATGAACAAAGGAAAAATTGTTAGCCTTGAGAAGGTGATCTCTGCGATTAAGAATGCGGTACAAGAAGCAGAAGATATGGCGGAGTGTCGTGTGCATTCGGCATGGGTATCGATCCCGAGTACAGAACTGCAAAGTGCTTATGCGACAGGCCGGACACCGATTTCTAATCCAGAACGCACCATTACGACTTCAGAAGTGGTTAAAGCTTTAGAAATGGCAAAAGCCAGTCATTTAACTTCTGATCATTATCTTGCAAGTGCAGTCCCATTGGGTTTTGAGTTGGATGATTCACCTGAGTGGGTGCATAATCCAATTAACCTTTCAGCAAATAGCATGACGGCGCATTATCAACTCATGATGCTACCAATCAGCACCATGCAAAATTTAGATCGTGCAATGAAAGGCGCCAATATTTTTGTCGAAAAGATGGTGATTTCATGTTTAGCAACTGCTGAAGGTGCATTGCTAAAAGATGAAAAAGAGTATGGTGTATGCTTATTGGATATTGGGGCTGGTACAACCAATATTGCAGTTTATATTGAAGGTCATTTAGTGCTAGCACACACCATTCAACGTGGTGGTGAAAATGTAACGCGTGATATCGCTGCAGTATTGCAAACGACGACCGAAGAAGCTGAACGACTTAAATTGCTTTATGGTTGCGTTGATTTACAGCAAGTCAAACCTGAACATATGATCGAGTTTGAAGCGATCGATGGTCCTCAGGCGATCAGTCGGATTGAGCTATCAGAGATTATTATTGCACGTTACGAAGAAATTCTTTCTATGGTGCGTGATGAGTTACAACAACGTGGTGCGCTACAAAGTTTATACCACGGTGTAGTTTTAAGTGGTGATGCATGCCAGATTGAGGGTATGATCACATTATCACGTCGTATGTTGGGTGTTTCTGCTCATTTAGGCAACCCTCCGCTACAAGTATATGCGGATGATCAACATTTACCTGCATTAAGACGTTCAATGTATTCTACCGCAACAGGACTGCTGTTATTTAGTCAAAGCGATTTACAAGAATCGGTTGAGCAACCTGAAGAAGTGAATAAGCGTCCATTATTAGAGCGCATAGCGAATGGTTGGAATGCGTTTAATAACAAATTGAAAGGTATTTTTTAAGTTTAGTTTTTAAGGGAGTATTGTTTGCAACTTGTAAGAGCAACTTCATGTGCTTGACAAGAATGTGATTGCAACGCATCCTAAAAACAAATTTTTATTATTGAAGATCAAGGCAGTATACGGGCTTAAGTGACTGCCAAATTTATTAGGAAAAGTTAAGGTCATGGCTTCATTTGAATTTTTAGAAGATGAACAAACCGATAATAACGGTCAAGCCCGTTTTACTGTGTTTGGTGTTGGTGGCGGTGGTGGTAATGCCGTACAACACATGGTGCAATCTGATATCAAAGGCGTGAAATTTGTTTGTGCAAATACAGATAAACAAGCTTTGGATCGTATGAATGCGCCATTCAAAATCCAATTGGGCCAACAAAGTACGCGTGGACTAGGTGCAGGAGCAAATCCTGATGTCGGTCAAATTGCAGCAGAAGAAAGTCGCGAATTAATCCGTCAGCATCTGGAAGGTGCAGATATGGTATTTGTTACTGCCGGCATGGGTGGTGGTACTGGTACTGGTGCAGCACCAGTCGTGGCTGAAATAGCACAAGAAATGGGTATTTTGACGGTTGGTGTTGTCACCACTCCATTTAACTTCGAGGGTCGTCGTCGTCAACGTTCTGCTGAAAAAGGGATCGAAGAACTTGAAAAGCATGTTGACTCATTGATTATCATTCCAAACCAACGCCTACTTAGCGTTTATGGTGATATCTCAATGCAAGATGCTTATCGCAAAGCGGATGATGTCTTGCTTAACGCGGTACGAAGTATCTTTGATTTAGTTGTGCGTCCTGGTCATATCAACCTTGACTTCGCCGATTTAAAAACAGCGATGAGCACACGCGGTTATGCGATGATGGGTGAAGGTAAGAGTAGCGGTCCAGATCGTGCTGAAGATGCAGCGCGTCTTGCGATTCGCAGTCCGTTGCTTGACAACGTAAATATTATGAACGCGAAGGGTGTTTTAATTAATATCACTGGCGGTAATGATGTTACCTTGCGTGAAACTGAAATTATCACAGATGTTGTCAATCAAATTGTTGATCTGGATGAAGGTGAAGTCTTCTTTGGTACAGTATTTGATCCAGATGCGCGTGATGAAATCCGTGTTACAGTGATTGCGACAGGTTTAACTCGTAATGCGAATGAAACGGAAGTGAAGCGCCGTGCGCCAGTGAGTGTAAACCCATCAGTTGGTGGACAAGCTGCTGCTTTGGATGAAGATGATGTTCCAGCAATCAGTAAACGTCAGAATCAAGAGAGTGTAGCCCCTGAGCCTTCTGCAGCGCCTCGATCTGCACCAATGAGCATTCAAGATTATCTTAAAAATCAACAGCGTAAATAACATGTAACATAATGTGTTTACGATGATCAAACAGAAAAGGTGGCGCTTATGCCACCTTTTTGATTTTTATCAATGGCTAAATGTGCTAACGTATACTAGATTTTAGATGAATATTGAAGAAACATGTTGAAACAACGCACCCTGAAACGAGTCGTGAAAGCGAGTGGTATCGGATTACACAGTGGGCAAAAAGTAATGATTAACTTTGTACCACATGTAGCTGATGGGGGTATTGTTTTTCGTCGTATTGATTTAAATCCGCCTGTAAATATTCCTGCTAATGCGATGCTGATTCAAGAAGCATTTATGTGTTCGAATTTGGTACAAGAAAATGCCAAAGTTGGGACTATCGAACATATTATGAGTGCGATTGCAGGTCTTGGTATTGATAATCTGATTATTGAAGTATCAGCTTCAGAAGTTCCAATTATGGATGGAAGCGCCGGTCCATTTATCTATTTACTCATGCAAGGTGAGTTGATGGAGCAAGAAGCGCCTAAAAAATTTATAAAAATATTAAAGCCTGTAGAAGCATTAATTGACGATAAGCGCGCTATTTTTAATCCGCATGATGGTTTTCAACTTAATTTTACGATTGATTTCGATCACCCAGCCTTTGCCAAAGAATATCAGTCTGCCAGTATTGATTTCTCAACGGAAACATTTGTTTATGAAGTCAGTGAGGCACGTACTTTCGGCTTTATGAAAGATTTGGATTATCTTAAGGCGAATAATTTAGCTTTGGGTGCTAGTTTAGAGAATGCAATTGGTGTTGATGATTCAGGTGTCGTGAACGAAGAAGGCTTACGATTTGCTGATGAATTTGTACGTCATAAAATATTAGATGCGGTGGGTGATCTTTATTTACTCGGACATCAAATTATTGCGAAGTTTGATGGTTACAAATCTGGACATGCACTCAATAATCAACTGCTTCGCAATGTTCAGAGTGATCCATCTAATTATGAAATTGTAACATTTGATGACGAAAAGTCTTGTCCAATTCAATATGTAAGTGTGATCTAAGTCATTGTCTTCAGGTTAAATGTTATAGTGTAACATTGTTAAGTGTGACTTAATTTGCCTTTAAAATAGTGAATGACGTTTAAATCAAATGGTCCTGTTACTTTTTATTGCTTGCCAAACGTATCATAGCTTGGCTAAGCTTAGGATCGTTCACAAAACTAGCAGCGTTGAGTAACATTTCTTGCGTTGTCGGACATAAAGAAGTTTTGGAATTTTCAGTTTGTGTTTGGGGAATTTCTTTTTTTGCTCGAAGACGAACTTGGATTTTTTGTAAATCTTTGAGTTCAGGGATTTGTGATAACTGAGAAATATACTGTTTTTGAAGGTAACCGAGTTGACTAATCATGGCTTGATTTTCACCGGTGATGGTCAAAATACCGTATTGATAACAGACAACTTGCCATTGTTCATTTTTGGGCAATAGCGGTTGAATTAATTTTGTAAGTCTCTGCCAGTCAGCAACTTGCTTTGTGAGAAACGATAAGTTTCCTGTTTTTATGTGTTGTCTTGTTTGTTGAAACATATTTTTTGGTTCTGACATACATTGTTCCTACATTGTTTTGTCTTAATCTTAAACGCTTGTTTCTTTCGATATCAAGGAAGAGATCACACAAGAGACTTGAGTAAGAACAGTTTAATGAGGTTTATATGTATACGCGACGTATTTTATTAGCGTTTTCTTTAGCAGCTTCAGCAGCTTCGGTTGCATTTGCAGATTTAGTTCAATTAGATGCCACACAAGCCTCCAATCCTGATCGATTGGAAGAGTTAACAAGAACACTATCACAAGGTTCTTATAGTCATCCTGATGACATGGACATTCCAGCGACAGCACAAGTCGATGTGAAAGTTCGAGCAAAGGCGGATCCAATCGAATTAAATAATGCGCTGCTTAATAGTAAATACCCTGCTCAAAAAACTACGACGACAAGTTCAAATCGTTACTCTTCAAATAATGCATATTCATGGTTAGTGACCCACCCACTTCCAAGTGGTCGTGTCAGTTCAAATTATGGCGGCCGAACAATGGGCGGACGTGCTGAAAACCATTCTGGTTTGGATCTTGCGGCACCAACAGGAACTCCAATATATGCAACTGGTCCAGGAATAGTGACTAAATCAGGTTGGGGCACAGGTTATGGTCAATATGTCGAAATCAACCACGGTAATGGGTATATCACACGATATGCACATGCTTCACGCTTAATTGCTAAAGTAGGTGATAAAGTCACTGCTGGTGAGCATATTGCCAATGTAGGTTGTACTGGACGCTGTACTGGTCCTCACTTACATTATGAAGTGGTCAAAGATGGTCAGCGTAAAAATCCTTCAACTTACCTAGCGATGTTGCCTTAATTAATTATCAAACCTCATTAATACACATCCATTGTTAAGTCATTTGAATAAATCGCCAAGCATAGTCTTGGCGATTTTCGTTTTTGCAGTCAGGTCACCTGACTAAATTCAAGATTAAAATAAAGCTTTGTATAAAAAAACAGCAGAATTGGCGTTTTAGTGTTAATTTGTGTAATAAATGGTCAGGTACTATTTATTATCGAAATATTATTCTAATGTCGTATTCATTTATAGCCATAACTGCGTATCGCGAAAATATGTTAAATATAGGGCATACAAATAGGCATGAATATAGGTGTAATATGGCGTATTACGGTGATACCGACGCACAAGAAACCCAAGAGTGGCAGGACGCTTTTGACTCTGTTTTACAGCATATGGGGACGGAAAGAGCAGCCTTTCTTCTTGAAAAACTGTATCAACGTGCGATTGCGAAACATGTTCCCATTCAGCGTCTAAATACTCCTTACTTAAATACGATTTCAGTAGAAGAGCAACCTGCAATGCCTGGTGATCCAGATATGGAGCGCCGAATTCGTGCTTTGATTCGTTGGAATGCTTTAGCAATGGTGCTTCGCGCCAATAAAACAGGCGACGATCTTGGTGGTCACTTAGCCAGCTTTGCATCTTCTGCAACTTTATATGATGTTGGCTTTAACCATTTCTTCCGTGCCAACAGTGATAACTTCGGTGGTGACATGATTTATTATCAAGGTCACTGTGCACCAGGGATTTATGCGCGCTCATTCTTGGAAGGTCGTTTAACTGAAGAGCATCTGAACAATTTCCGTCGTGAAGTTGATGGTATTGGTTTACCTTCGTACCCACATCCGTACTTAATGCCAGACTATTGGCAGTTCCCAACGGTATCGATGGGTCTAGGTCCAATCATGTCCATTTATCAAGCACATATTCAAAAGTACTTGATGAACCGCGGTTTGATTAAAGAAGAAGATCGTAAGGTTTGGGCTTATCTTGGCGATGGTGAGATGGATGAACCAGAAAGTACTGGTGCAATTTCGTTGGCAGGTCGTGAAAAGTTAGACAACTTGGTTTGGGTTGTAAACTGTAACTTGCAACGTTTAGATGGTCCAGTTCGTGGTAATGGTAAGATCATCCAAGAACTTGAGTCTCTATTCCGTGGTGCAGGTTGGCGCGTGATTAAAGTAGTATGGGGTCGTCATTGGGATCCACTACTTGCTAAAGATGAATCTGGTGCGCTTAAAGCCATTATGGAAGAAGCTGTAGATGGTGATTATCAGCGTTATCAAGTGAAAGGTGGTGCTTATACACGTGCGCACTTCTTTGGTAAATATCCTGAAGCTGAAGAGTTAGTTAAACACTTAAGTGATGAAGATATCGATAATTTAAATCGTGGCGGTCACGATCCTTACAAAGTATATGCTGCTTATGCAGAAGCCATGAAATCTACAGGTCAGCCAACGGTTATTCTCGCGAAAACTGTTAAAGGTTACGGCTTATCTGAAGAAATTGAAGCGGTCAATAAAACGCATCAAATCAAGAAAATGCAACTTGAATCGCTTAAATATGTACGTAATCGTTTCAACTTGCCATTTACCGATGAGCAACTTGAAGAAGTTCCATTTTATCGACCAAGTGAAAACTCGCCTGAAATTAAGTATATGAAGGCTCGTCGTGAGGCTTTAGGTGGTTACTTACCAGCACGTCGTAAAGAAAGTGAATCTTTAGCGATTCCTGAGTTGTCTGTATTTGATGCAGTGTTAGCTGGTTCTAATGGTAAGCAACAATCAACGACCATGGTGATGGTACGTTTGATCTCTGCACTACTGAAAGAAAAAGCAATTAAAGACCGTGTAGTACCAATTGTTCCAGATGAGGCGCGTACTTTCGGTTTAGAAGGGATGTTCCGTCAATTGGGCATTTATGCCGCGCACGGTCAAAAATATACCCCTGAAGATCAAGAGCAGTTGATGCATTACCGTGAAGCGAAAGATGGTCATATGCTTCAAGAGGGGATCAATGAAGCAGGTGCGATGAGTGCTTGGGCTGCTTTAGGAACAAGTTATTCAACCAATAACCTTCCTATGATCCCGATGTACATGTATTACTCAATGTTTGGCTTCCAACGTATTGGTGATATTGCATGGGCGGCAGGTGATGCACAGGCGCAAGGTTTCTTATTGGGTGCAACTGCTGGTCGTACTACGCTGAATGGTGAAGGTCTACAGCATCAAGATGGTCACTCACATATTCTTGCGAATACGATTCCAAATTGTATTTCTTATGATCCATGTTTCGGATATGAACTTGCGGTGATTGTACATGACGGTCTAAAACGCATGTATGTGGATCAGGAGCGTGTGTTCTATTACTTAACTGTAATGAATGAGAACTATGAGCATCCAGCGATGCCACAAGGTGCTGAAGAAGGCATTAAACGTGGTATGTATTTACTTGAGGAAGATGAAAAAGCCACAGTTCAGCTTTTAGGTTCAGGTGTAATTCTGCGTGAAGTGATTAAAGCGGCTCAAATCTTACGTGATGAATATCAAATTCATTCGAATGTCTACAGCGTAACAAGCTTTAATGAGCTTGCACGTGATGGTATGGCGTGCGAAGAATATAATCGTTTACATCCACTTACTGAAGATGTGAAAGAAGCATGGGTGTCGAAGCAGTTGCGTGGTACGAAAGGTATCGTCGTTTCTGCAACTGATCATATGCGTGCTTACAGTGAGCAAATTCGCGCTTACCTTCCAGATAATCGTCCATTTGTAGCATTAGGTACAGACGGTTATGGTCGCTCAGATACACGTGCAAAACTTCGTAGCTACTTTGGTGTAGATGCTGCGCATATTGTGGTTGCGACATTGAAGAAACTTGCTGACGAGGGTGAAGTAGATGCGCGTCTAGTTAAGGATGCGATTTCTAGCTTTGAATTAGATACTGACCGTCCAGTCGCTTGGGCACCTCAAACAACGCCTGAACTTCACGCTGTAGCTGACTACAAAGAGGAGAACTAAGCATGCAAATTACGACTCCTGATATTGGTGTAGATAAAGCCACAGTGGCTGAAATTTTGGTCAAAGTGGGTGATACGATTAGTGTCGATGACAGCATTGTTTTGTTGGAGTCTGACAAAGCATCTGTTGAAGTGCCAAGCACTTCAGCAGGTGTGGTGAAAAGTATTCTGGTGAGCCTTGGTGACGAAGTTGCTGAAGGTGCGGCTTTGGTAGAGCTTGAAGCGGAGGGGCAAACGTCATCTGAAGCACCTACAGCACAAGTTGAAGAATCGAAAGCACAAGCTCACGCAGAACCTGTAGCCCAATCTCAAGCGGAAGCGCCTAAAGCAGCATCAACGGCGTCTGAAACCGTTGATGTACAAGTACCAGACATTGGTGTTGAAAAAGCCACTGTGGGTGAGATCTTGGTTGCGGTTGGCGACGAAATTGATGCCGATCAAAGTATCATTGTCGTTGAGTCTGACAAAGCGACAGTTGAAGTTCCAAGTGCTGTTGCGGGTACAGTTGAATCGATTGAAATTTCAGTCGGTGATACAGTGAAAGAAGGTGTTGTGATTCTGAAAGTGAAAACAGCAGCTTCAGCATCAACCGCGGCGCAAGCTTCTGCAGAAACTACACCGACGACTGTTCCATCTGCAGAGGCACCACCTGCAGAATCAACAAAAGCGACAGTTGCTTCAGCGCCAGCAGGTAAAATTGAGATCGCTGTCCCTGACTTAGGTGTAGACAAAGCTGCTGTAGCTGAAATTTTAGTGGCTGTTGGTGATAAGGTTGAAAAAGACCAAAGCATCATTGTGGTTGAATCAGATAAAGCGACCGTTGAAGTACCAAGTACCACCACAGGTGTGATTACCGCAATTCATATTGAATTGGGTCAAAATGTGTCTGAAGGTGTGGCTTTAGTCACGATTGAAGCTGAAGGTCAAGCAACCCCAGTTACAGAAGCCCCTGTATCAGCACCAGTGAGTACAAAAGCGGAAGCACCAAAAGCTGCCCCTGCGCAAGCAGCGGTTGCTCCTGTACAAACAGCAGCCCCTTCAGCAGATAAACTGACCAAAGAGCAAAATGCAGCAAATGCCAAAGTATATGCTGGTCCTGCGGTACGTAAGTTGGCGCGTGAGCTTGGTGTTGTGTTGGCAGAAGTCAAAGCTTCTGGTCCACATGCACGCTTAATGAAAGAAGACATCTTTGCGTATGTGAAAACACGTTTAACTGCACCAGCACCTGTAACTGCTGCACCGACAGTTGCTGCACCAGCAGGATTGCCTAAATTACCAAGTTTTGATGCCTTTGGTGGTGTAGAAGAAAAAGCGTTAACACGTTTACAGCAAGTGTCTATTCCACAGTTGTCATTGAACAATTATATCCCGCAAGTGACCCAATTCGATGCGGCAGATATTACGGAGCTTGAAGCATGGCGTAATGAGCTTAAAGGCAACTTTAAGAAAGAAGGCATTAGCCTGACCATTATGGCATTCATCATCAAGGCTGTAGCGCATTTGCTAAAAGAAGAACGTGAGTTTGCAGGTCACTTGTCTGATGATGGCAAAACCGTATTACTGCGTAAAGAAATCCATATGGGTATTGCTGTTGCTACACCAGATGGTTTAACAGTGCCTGTGCTACGTAATCCAGATCAAAAATCAATTAAGCAAATCGCAGTTGAACTCGGTGAGTTGGGTCAAAAAGCACGTGATAAGAAATTGTCACCGAAAGATCTGCAAGGTGCCAACTTCACGATTTCAAGCCTAGGCGCAATTGGTGGTACGGCATTCACTCCGCTTGTCAACTGGCCGCAAGTGGCAATCTTGGGTATTTCACCTGCAACGATGCAACCTGTGTGGAATGGACAAGGTTTTGATCCACGTTTAATGCTTCCATTGTCATTGTCTTATGACCATCGTGTCATTAATGGTGCTGATGCTGCTCGCTTTACCAATAAACTGACGAAGCTGCTTAAAGATATTCGTACATTGCTCATCTAAATATTTTTAACGTATTTTGTCTGCAGAATCAAAACCTCACTTCGGTGGGGTTTTTTATTTGTAAAAACAAAAAGCCAGGCTTATAATGGATAAACTTCATTGGGGAGTAGCCGCTGTTCTGCAATAGAACAGGTGATGGTCAACATATTTGCTCTAAAACGAGCATGGTCATCATAGCAAAGAACCAAATGAGCTCTATTTGAGCTTTCTTTTGTTGGCAAGACCTTTGATTTACCATTCTGCGGATTTTTGGCTAGCAGGGATGGTGGGTCATTGGTATTTGTTATGCTAGCCAGAGAAAGACATCATGTATGAATTCCTTCTGTCTACAGGTATCGTCGCACTAGCTGAAATGGGTGATAAAACCCAATTGTTAGCTTTACTTCTTGCTGCACGCTTTCGTAAACCCGTTCCAATCTTAATTGCTATTTTGTTAGCGACAATTGTCAATCATGGAGTTTCCGCTGCTCTAGGACAATGGGTTACAACAATTTTAAGTCCCGAGATCCTCATGTGGATTCTAGCAATAGGATTTATTGCTATGGCTGCTTGGATGCTGGTCCCTGATGAACTAGAGGATGAGTCAGGAAGTATTCAAAAATGGCAAAAATTTGGCGTTTTTGGAGCGACGTTTATTTTATTTTTCTTGGCTGAAATTGGCGACAAAACGCAGATTGCGACAGTGGCACTTGCTGCACGTTTTGACAGTATCTGGTGGGTGATGGCTGGAACGACATTAGGTATGATGATCGCTAATGCGCCGGCAGTATTTATTGGTGATAAATTGGCGAATCGATTACCTATCTCCTTGATTCACAAAATTGGCGCAATAATTTTCCTTGTCATTGGTGTGGGCACTTTAGTGCAACATTATTGTTTATAAATGGTTGTATACGCATAAAGATCTGAATCTTCAAAAGATTTAGTTTATTTATAAATAGTATTGAAATAATGCACCATGAAAGTGATTCATAATGGTGCATTTTTTTAATGGAAGTTATTGATTAGTAAATAAATATAATAAAAAAAATCTTGTTTTCGAAATTAAGTTTTTTTAGGATTTCGTCACTAAAAAATTATTTTTAAGAGATTTAAAAATGCTCTCTCAGATTTCTGCACAGGATGCGTGTTTAAGTTGTGGTGCTTGTTGTGCCTATTTCCGTGTTTCATTTTATGGTGCGGAAGCGATGAACATCCCTACCGAGATGGTTGAGGATATTAACCCTGTATATGCTTGTATGGTGGGGACGAATCAAACTAACCCGCGATGCGTTGCTCTAGAAGGAGAAATAGGGAAGCAGGTCTCTTGCTCGATCTATACGGTTCGCAGTTCATCGTGTAGAGAGGTCCAAGCCGGAGATGCGCAATGTGCCAAAGCTCGACAAGCCCATCATCTGATCCCATTAATTGATATTGAAATTGTTCCATCGTCGAATGATGAGGATTACGATCAGGTCAGTTAATTTGAATGATTTAAAATATGCTTCTGTTTTATATGCTCTTATTATGATTTTTTTGGATAATAAATTGCATGAAAATAGGAGTGATGGGTAAATTTCATAAAATTGTCGATAATAAGAAATGAAATTTACCTTAAAATTTGTATATAATGGCGCACGGAAATTACCAGTGAGACTGTTATGTTGACCATCGTTCAAGACGCGTTAACTTTTGATGATGTCCTATTACTCCCTGCCTACTCTACTGTTCTCCCAAAAGATGTCTCTCTAAAGACACGTTTAACTCGCGGCATTAATTTGAATATCCCTCTTGTGTCTGCAGCAATGGATACGGTGACTGAATCCCGTATGGCAATTGCAATGGCACAAAATGGCGGTATTGGTATCCTTCATAAAAATATGGATATTGCAGCGCAAGCTGCTGAAGTACGCCGTGTGAAAAAATTCGAAGCAGGCATGGTGAAAGATCCAATTACAGTAACCCCTGAAACGACTGTGCGTGAGTTAATCGCAATTACGCAAGCGAACAATATCAGCGGTGTGCCAGTGGTGAAAGATGGCAAAGTAGTTGGTATTGTGACAGGTCGTGATACACGCTTTGAAACTAATCTTGAACAGCCAGTAAGCAACATCATGACTGGTCAAGATCGTTTGGTCACCGTTCGCGAAGGTGAATCAAAAGAAAACATTCAGGCACTTCTTCAAAAAAATCGCATTGAGAAAGTGATTGTTGTTGGCGAAAACAACGAACTAAAAGGTTTAATCACTGTAACAGATTTTAATAAGGCTGAGCTTTATCCAAATAGCTGTAAAGATGACTTAGGTCGTTTACGTGTGGGTGCTGCAGTTGGTACAGGTGTTGAAACTCCAAGCCGTGTTGAAGCATTGGTTGATGCGGGTGTTGACGTGATTGTAGTCGATACTGCACATGGTCACTCTGCTGGTGTTATCGAGCGCGTACGTTGGGTTAAAGCCAACTACCCACAAGTTCAAGTCATTGGCGGTAACATTGCGACTGGCGATGCTGCATTGGCTTTACTTGATGCAGGCGCAGATGCTGTGAAAGTAGGTATCGGTCCTGGTTCAATCTGTACGACTCGTATTGTTGCAGGTATTGGTATGCCACAAATTTCGGCGATCGATTCTGTTGCTAACGCACTGAAAGATCAAATTCCATTGATCGCAGACGGTGGTATCCGCTTCTCAGGTGATATGGCAAAAGCGATCGGTGCAGGTGCAAGTACGATTATGGTGGGTTCTTTACTTGCTGGTACTGAAGAAGCACCAGGTGAAGTTGAATTCTTCCAAGGTCGTTATTACAAAGCTTACCGTGGCATGGGTTCATTGGGTGCAATGGCGGGTGCAACAGGTTCTGCGGATCGTTATTTCCAAGACTCTAAAGCAGGTGCTGAGAAGTTGGTTCCAGAAGGTATTGAAGGCCGCGTACCTTACAAAGGGCCAATGGGCAACATCGTGCATCAAATGATGGGTGGTTTACGTTCATCTATGGGTTATACAGGCTCTGCAGTGATTGAAGATCTTCGTCAAAATGCGAAATTCGTGAAAATCACGTCTGCGGGTATGTCTGAATCACACGTTCACGATGTGACCATTACTAAAGAAGCACCGAATTACCGTGTTGGTTAATTGCCTGTTATAAAACAATTTTTAAAAAAAACCGTCATGTAAATGACGGTTTTTTTATTTTGGTGTAAAGTGGTGCGCATTGAAAAAGGATGATGTTAATCACCCGCTAAGAAGTGAGAGAATGAATGAGTTATTTTGGTACTGATGGTATTCGTGGGAAATTCGGTGTATTTCCAATCACACCTGAGTTTGCACTCAAATTAGGGTTTGCTGCGGGTAAAGTACTTAAGCGTAGAACAAAAAGAAATAAACCGATTGTGGTGATGGGCAAAGATCCTCGTTTATCAGGTTATATTTTAGAAGCGGCTTTACAATCGGGTTTAAACGCAGCTGGTGTTTATGTGCATTTATTGGGTCCATTACCTACGCCGGCCATTGCTCATTTAACTCGTGCTTTGCATGCCAGTTTAGGGATTGTCATCTCAGCTTCACATAACCCTTATCATGATAATGGCATTAAGTTTTTTTCTTCAGAAGGAAAAAAATTACCAGACGAGTTTCAAGATGAGATTAATGCTGAACTCGAGAAAGATATTGTCATTGATGATATTGCGAGTCTAGGAAAAAGTGTGCGTGTTGATGATGCTCCAGGTCGTTATATTGAATTTTGTAAATCAACGTTCCCATACCATTATGATTTAAACAATTTAAAGATTGTCGTCGACTGTGCCAATGGAGCAGCATATAACGTGGGTCCTGCGGTATTCCGTGAGCTCGGTGCCAAAGTGATTGCGATTCATAATGAACCGAATGGTTTGAATATTAACCAAGGCTGTGGCTCAACTCATCCTGAGAGTTTGCAAGCTGCTGTTGTTGAGCATCAAGCAGATTTGGGTATTGCATTTGATGGCGATGCAGATCGTGTCATTCTAGTGGATCAGAATGGAAAGCTGATTGATGGCGATCATATTCTATATATCTTGGCGACACAAAGTGCCAATAAACCAGCCGGTATTGTCGGTACGCTCATGAGCAATATGGCACTTGAATTAGCACTTGAAAAAGCAGAAGTTCCACTGCTACGTGCCAAAGTTGGTGACCGTTATGTATTGCAAGGTTTAGAGGAAAACGGTTGGGTTATTGGTGGTGAACCTTCAGGTCACATTTTAACTCTAGACAAGAGCACCACAGGTGATGCGATTATTGCAGCCCTACAAGTCTTAACTGTCATGGTTGAACAGAAGAAAGCATTGCATGAGTTGGTTGCTGACTTTAAATTACTGCCAAACGTGCTTGTAAATGTCCGTTTCGATGCAATGTTTGATCCATACTCAGTACCTGCATTGGCTGCAGAATTTGCCAAAGCCGAAGCGCAACTTAAAGGTCGTGGTCGATTACTGATTCGTAAGTCAGGGACTGAACCTGTAATTCGTGTGATGGTTGAAGGTGATAATCTTCAAGAAGTGACTGCACTGGCACATGCTTTGGCAGATGCTGTACGTGCTAATGCAGCAGCTTAATCGGGGATTGACTCATGAGTGATTTGATTAAAGATCTCAGTGAACTGCGCCTAAATTATCAAAAAGGCGAATTACATGAGGATCAAGTGAATGCTGATCCACATGAACAGTTTCTATTGTGGTTTAACCATGCGTTAGAAGCTCAGCTTCACGAACCTTATGCCATGTCATTGGCTACGGCAAATGCCGATGGTCGACCGCACGTACGTACCGTATTACTTCGAGGTGCGGATGAAAATGGTTATGCGTTCTATACCAATTATGACAGCCAAAAAGGACTCGACTTAGTAGCCAATCCTTATGCGCAAATTCTGTTTTATTGGGCAGAACAAGAACGCCAAATTCGCATTTCAGGTCGAGTGGTAAAAATTTCGGAACAAGAATCCGCTGATTATTACCATAAGCGTCCGCGTGATAGTCAAATTGCAGCGCATATTAGTACCCCACAAAGTGGTGTGATTGCGAGCCGTGACGAGCTACAGCAACGCTTTAATGATTTGCATGAGCGTGTGGCAGATCAACAAACTTTAGATAAGCCTGGCTTCTGGGGTGGTTACCGTATAGAGCCAGATTATTATGAGTTCTGGCAAGGTCGCCCAAACCGTTTGCACGACCGTTTGTGTTATGAAAAAATCGACGGTGCGTGGAAATTACAACGATTGATGCCATAAATGCCAAAATTTGAAATCAAGCAACGTCCATTTTTAACACGCCCTGAAAATTTTCAGGGCGTGCCTTCATTTATTGCCGAAATTTTGGCACGTCGTGGCGTTGAATCTGAACAAGAATTAGAACTGAAATTAAAACATTTATTGGCGCCAACCATGAAAGGTTTGGATGCTGCAATTCAGTTGATTGACCAAGCCATCAATCAACACAAAAAAATTGTGATTGTCGGTGACTACGATGCTGACGGTGCAACCAGTACAGCACTGATGATGCTTGCATTGCGTGACATGGGGGCAGATGTTGATTACTTAGTCCCTGATCGCTTTAAGTATGGCTATGGTTTGACACCTGCTATAGCAGATCTTGCGTTTGCCAACTTTACGCCTGATTTGTTGATTACGGTCGACAATGGTATTTCAAGTCATGATGGAGTTAAGCAAGCCCAAGATCATGGCATGCAAGTGATTATTACCGATCACCATCTCACAACCAAGCCAACGCCTATGGCTGAGGCAGTGGTGAATCCGAATCAACTCGGTTGTGAGTTTCCAAGTAAAGCTTTGGCAGGAGTAGGAGTTGCCTTTTATGTGTTGGCGAATTTATCTAGTCATCGTAAAAAAATGGGCAAGTCTTTTGCACAAATGATCAGCTATTTGGATTTGGTTGCGCTTGGGACCTATGCCGATGTTGCCAGTTTGGACTATAACAACCGAATCTTAATCGACAGTGGTCTAAAGCGGATTAAACAAGGATTATGTCGCCCTGGGATTTCAGCCTTATTAGATATTGCCAAACGTGATCCTGCAGGACTGAAAGCGCAAGACTTAGGTTT
This sequence comes from Acinetobacter sp. DSM 11652, assembly GCF_900109815.1. Classification (NCBI taxonomy): domain Bacteria; kingdom Pseudomonadati; phylum Pseudomonadota; class Gammaproteobacteria; order Moraxellales; family Moraxellaceae; genus Acinetobacter; species Acinetobacter sp. DSM 11652. Next base: position 93,087 of record NZ_FOBK01000003.1, on the reverse strand, counting down.
TGTGATTGGACCGCGAATTAATGCGGCAGGGCGTATGGAAACCATGGACATTGGCATCGAATGTCTCTTGGCATCCGACTTGGCTACAGCATATCCTTTAGCGGAACAGCTGAATCAACTCAATGTGGAACGTCGTCAGGTAGAAGGTAAGATTAAACAAGAAGCATTGACTGCATTAGATCAAATTCAGCTAGATAAGGATGCAATACCTGCAGCGTTAATTATGTTTGAGCCACATTGGCATCAAGGCGTGATTGGAATTGTGGCAGGACGCTTAAAAGAGCAGTTCCATCGTCCGAGTATCGTTTTTGCCCGTGATGAAGATGGCATTCATATCAAAGGTTCAGCGCGTTCAATTGAGGGAATTCATATTCGGGATGCGATTGAGCGTGTGGCTGAGCAATATCCACATATTGTCAGTCACTTTGGTGGGCATGCTGCAGCTGCAGGTCTAACCATTCAAAAAGAACATTTTGCTGAGTTTAAGCAGGTATTTGAGCAGTTGATTGCCAGTCAAGATGAAAGTCTGTTTACTGCAACCTTATGGACGGATGGGGAGTTGCCAGCTTCAGCTTTCCAAATTGAAACGGTGGACGTATTACAAAATTTAAGTCCTTGGGGGCAAAAGTTTCCTGCGCCTGTATTCGAGGGAGTATTTAAAATTTTGGATTATCGCTGGCTGAAGGATGTGCACTTGAAACTGCGTGTAGCTTTAGAAAATGGTCAAGTGGTAGAGGCAATCGCCTTTAACGCAGCAGATAAATATCAGTTTGATCCGATGCTCAATGAAATTCGCTTGGTCTATGAGCTGGATAAAAATACCTTTAATGGCAATACCAGTTTACAAATGCGCATTGTACATATGCATCAATAAAAAAACCGCTCATCAGAGCGGTTTTTAGCACTCAAAGATCAGAAGCGGTATGCACCACGTATAGCAAAGGTATTACCGTCATCTGCAAAACCAATTCGACCTTCGACACTTACTTGCTGATTGAAGAATTTTTTAGCATTTACACCAAATTCATCAAAAGATCCGCCGTTGAAATCTTGATTGAAATAGTCGACACCCACGCTGAGTGTTTTATCAATGTAATAATCGCCTCTTAAAGAGAACTCGTCTAAATCACCAAATGCAGCACCAGCCTCTAAATTCACATCGTTTGCGCCAATTTGAGTGACATATTTTGCTCGAATAGTAGGGTCAATGCCATCATCATAATCATGATCCCAACCACGTAAACCAGCTGCGACCAATAAAGATGGTGCTAAGAAATAACCAGCTTCAACTTTATAGAAAGTTATATCAAAGTCGGGAGTATTCGGAGCTTTTTCAGTTTCCTGAGAAATATTGGCATTTAGATAGAAATCAGTGTTTGGAACAAAATATTCAACTCCAACACCATAATTCCAATATTCGTTTACATCAAAGTCGTCATAAGACACTTGTGCATTCACGTTGCTTGAACGATTTAAAAATGCAGCTTCGTTTAATGGAGAGTTCTTGATTTGAACAGGATTAAAATAATATGTGCCATCAAGCGCAAAACCTGCAGAATTGCTACCATTATCAGGATCGATCAATTTGGCTGTAGCCCCAACTTCAGCTTGATACGCATGTGCAGTTCCTAAGCTTGCAATAAGTGCAGTCGCAAGTGTAATTTTTTTAAACATATATTGACTCTCTTTGTTATAGAAATATGACTGTTTTGTGACAGCTAGTTTCTATTGTAAGAACAAAAGGGGATGAGTCAATGTACATAAAATGACATTCCATCAGGTTTTTGCACAAAAAAAGCCCATCATTAAGATGGGCTTTTAAGAAACATTAAATCTTAATCAAGATATTAGAAGCGATATTTAGCAGCTAAACCGAATTTGTTGTAATCATTATTCGCAAGTTCACCAAAACCTACACGACCTTCTAAGCTGACTTGAGGTGTGAAGAATTTACGTGCGCTTACACCAAACTCGTTTGTATCTGCAGGACCAGTATCTTTACTATAGTAATCTACACCAACACTTAAAGTTTTATCGATGAAGTAATCAGCAGCTAGATTATATTCATCAAGGTCACCAAATGCAGCGCCAGCTTCTAAGTTGATATCTTTACCGTTAGACAATGTAGTTACATATTTAGCACGTAATGTTGGGTCAACACCATCATCATAGTCGTTATCGTAACCCTTAAGACCTGCTGCAATTAATAAGCCAGGTGCAGGCAAATAACCTACTTCAGCACCATAAACTGTCTCATCAAAATCAGGTCCAATATCAAATTTACGATCATCACGACCAACATTACCGCTTACATAAAAATCAGAATTAGGTACGAAGTATTCAACACCTACGCCGTATTGATGTCTTTCATCATCACCAACTTCGCTGTATTGGTATTTCGCATTTACATTACTTGCACGATCAAGGAATGCAGCTTCAGCTAGTGGAGCATTACGTGTTTGAACTGGTTGGAAATAATAAGTACCATCAACACCAAATGAACCACTTGTACTACCATTATCAGGATCGATAAGACCTGCAGAAGCACCTACTTCAGCTTGATATGCATTTGCAGTTCCAGTTACAGCTAAAGCAGAAAGAAGCGCAGACGCGATTGCTAATTTTTTCATGGATACTTCCCCTCAATAGAGTTAGTTGTTAATACATTTTTTGTTACAAGTTCAGTGTAGGGGAAAATCATGAAGGATCAATCAAGCAAAAGTAACAGTAATGTATCTTGTGTAATTTTTATGTAAAAATAAAACTTTAAATTATTGATTTTAAAAAATAAAAAATCATGTTAATTCATGTGAAAGATAAGGTGTTTTAGTCATTTTATGTTGCTTTTCAATATGAATTGTATGCAATTTGAACGAAAGTAGCAGTTTTGGCACTGCTACTTCCCCATGTTGAATGGAATTAGAATCGATATGTTCCGTTTATATTAAACTTATCTTCATCATCACTGAATCTTAAAATACTCCCAAGAGAGAGGTTATTATTGATAAAGTATTTGCCACGTAATTGGTATTCGTCTTTATGAATTTTACTAGTGCTATTCGTATCTCGCGTATAAGCACTACCTAGGCTTAAGCGTTGAGTTAAATAATAATCCCCACCAAATGTAATCGAATCAATATCATGTCCAAAGCTACCATCCAATTCTAAATTGAGATATTGACCATTTTGGTCTAATGGGGTGACATATTTGGCTTTTAAAGCAAAAGCATTTTCATCAAAGCCTTCACCTTTATAAGCATTAATACCTGCTGCTATCAGTAAATTTTGAATAGGAGTATAACCAACGAGAGCTCTATAGGTGGTTAGATCGAAACGCTGCTTAGCATGAGATGAACCGTTTAGTGAGCTTGAGCGTGACTCCACTTTATAATGTTGACGACCGACCTCACCTGTGAAGTACAGTTGATCAATATAATATTCTCCCCCTATTGAATAGCCGTGCAGCTCTTGTTTGCTTTGCACAACTGTTTCATTTATATACAATTTATCGTCTTTAATATGCTGAAAACTATATTTCGCTGAAACGCGATTATGGTGGCCAAGAAATGCAGCCTCATTAAGTGGTTTATTTTCAGTATCAACTGCTTTGAAGTAATAAGTACCTTCTGTTTCAAATACACCGTGATAATCAACCTTGAGACTATCATGGTCAAAATAGGTATATCCAGCATCAATTTGAGCTTGGTAGGCCATGGCTGAAGTTGTCAAAGGGAGGATGGCCAAAGCCAAATAGGTTTTGTTCATTTTCATAAGTCTCTGCTTATTGTTGTAAAAATAAAGTAAGTATTTTTTAATAATTAAATGTATTGTTAATAATAACTAAACAATGGTCAAGAGAATATTGAATAAAAAAGCAAACTCTCAAGTTTTACTTGGCTGTGTTAAAATATTGGCAATTTTGATATAGACATATTTAGGATCTACACCGTGGAAATTAATCCTTATCTTCTCCAGCTAAAAGACTTGAGCGAACGTGGTCAAACACTACGGGGGTATCTTTGACTACGATCTAAAGAAAGAGCGTTTAGAGGAGGTTCTCCGCGAACTTGAAGATCCAGCAATTTGGAATGATCAAAATCGTGCCCAAGCGATGGCGAAAGAAAAAGGTGAGCTCGAAAACGTTTTAAATGTTTTAGATGGTTTAGCAACACAACTTGATGATGCACAAGCGATGCTTGATCTTGCTGTAGAAGCGGATGAAGAAGAAATGCTTGCAGATGTTCAAGCAGAACTTGATTCAGCTGAGGCTGAATTGGCTAAACTTGAATTCAGACGTATGTTTAGTAATCCAATGGATCCAAATCCTTGCTATGTCGAAATTCAAGCGGGGTCAGGTGGTACTGAAGCTCAAGATTGGGCATCTATGCTATTACGTATGTACTTACGTTGGATTGAGCGTCATGGCTTTAAAGCTGAGTTAATGGAAGAATCTGACGGTGATGTGGCTGGGATTAAATCGGCAACAATTCGTGTAGAAGGCGAATATGCTTATGGTTGGTTACGTACTGAATCAGGTGTACATCGCTTAGTTCGTAAATCACCTTTTGACTCAGGCAACCGTCGTCACACTTCATTCTCAGCGGTTTTTGTGTCTCCAGAAATTGATGACAACATTGAAATTGAGATCAATCCAGCAGATGTCCGTACGGATACATACCGCGCTTCAGGTGCAGGTGGTCAGCACATTAACAAAACAGATTCTGCCGTGCGTTTAACCCATGCACCAACTGGAATTGTGGTGGCTTGTCAGAACCAGCGTTCACAACACGCTAACCGTGATCATGCTTGGAAACAGCTTCGTGCTAAATTGTACGAATTGGAAATGAATAAGCGTAATGAAGCAGCTCAAGCACTAGAAGATTCTAAATCGGATATTGGGTGGGGGAGCCAAATTCGATCTTATGTGTTGGATGATTCACGTATTAAGGACTTACGTACTGGCGTTGAAAACTCAAACACGGGTGCCGTGTTAGATGGTGATCTTGATAAATTTATTGAAGCTAGTTTGAAACAAGGGCTTTAATCATTTTTAAAAAAAAGCAGGGCAAAAGCCCTGCTTTTTTTTGTTCTAGCACGAAGCTTGCTAGATTAAATCAGTTCAATGTTAGAATCAGAATTATTCGGCACAGTCATTCATAAACTCGATTTGTTAAATATCGTAATAATTCGATATTAATATCTATAAAAATCGATATAATGAGTTCAGCACAGTGCAGATCATTAACTTGAGTGAAATGAGATGGATACTGAAGCAATTTTTAAAGCCTTATCGAACCCGATACGCCGCCAAATTTTACAATGTTTAAAAGATCCAGAGCGCTTTATTCCACAAGATGAGTGCGTGCAAGATTTTAGTCGTGGCGTATGTGCAGGACAGATTGAAAAAATTGCAGATGTATCTCAGTCAACCATGTCTAATCATTTATCTGTTTTACAACAAGCAGGTTTGGTTCATGTTACTAAGCATGGTCAATGGTCTTATTTTTCTCGTAATGAAGCACTGATAAAAAGTTTTGCAGAACACCTTCAACAATCACTCTAACGATAATGAGTGAAGAGGATAAATGAATGACTGATTTTAGTAGCCCAGTAGTCTTTGGTGAATTAAAGCTCAAAAATCGCGTGGTTATGGCACCTTTAACGCGTAGTCGTGCGACAGATGATCGTGTACCAACAGAAATGATGGCTGAGTATTATGCGCAACGTGCAAGTAGTGGATTAATTATCTCAGAAGCGACCGTAATTTCTGAGGAGGCGAATGGCTATTTAAATACGCCAGGATTATTCACTGATGCTCAAGTGGAAGGGTGGAAGAAAGTAACCCAAGCTGTTCATGACAAAGATGGCTTAATTGTCGCTCAGCTTTGGCATGTTGGACGTGTGTCACATCCAGATTTACTGAAGGGTGATATACCCGTTTCGGCGAGTGCTGTTCAACAAGCCGGACATGTCAGTTTGTTGCGTCCGAAACGTCCTTATGTCTTGCCACGTCCATTAGAAATTTCTGAAATTCACGCGATTACAGCGCAATATAAACAAGCAGCAATTCGTGCTAAAGAGGCAGGATTTGATGGTGTGGAATTGCATGCGGCGAATGGTTATTTAATTGATCAATTCTTGCAATCGAAAACCAATCAGCGTGAAGATGAATATGGCGGCTCGGTGGAAAATCGTGCGCGTTTCTTGTTAGAAGTCGTGGATGAGCTAATTGAAGTTTGGGGTGCTGGTCGAGTAGGTGTACATTTAGCTCCTCGTGGTGATGAACACGATATGGGTGATGATGATCCACGTGAAACTTTTGGTTATGTGTTAGAACAACTCGGTCAAAGACACATTGCATTTTTCTTTACACGTGAATATTTGGCAGAAGACAGTATTAGTCAAGAATTAAAAGCGCGTGGACAAGGTATTCCTTTTATTGCCAATATGCGTTTAAGTCGAGAGGATGCTTTACAACTTCTCACTTCAGGTCAAGCTGATGCAGTGTCTTTTGGTAAAGATTATATCGCCAATCCTGATTTATATGAGCGTTTGGTACAGAATGCTCCTTTGAATGAATTAAAGTTAGAAAATATGATCGGGACGAATGTGGCTGAAGGCTATATCGATTATCCTTTTTTACAAGGAAATTGAAATTTAAGATAAGTATTTGAACCGAAAAAATTCGCAGGGTATGATCTCAACTTCGTGGTCATGCCCTATTTTTTTAAGAAAGCTCGAGGTCTTACGTTTTGACAACTCCATTTTGGTATAATGCAGCATTGGCTTTATTAAAGCCAATTTATAAATGGCGTATAAAAAAGCGAGCAGACAATATTGAGCAATTTCATCAAGAGTGCTTAGAGCGCTTCGGTCCGTTTCAATCTCCAAAAAATCTTAATGCGATATGGTTTCATGTGGTTTCAGTTGGAGAAACCAATGCTGCACAACCTCTGATAGAACATTATTTAAAGCTTGGGTATGCTGTGTTGGTTACGAATACCACCAAAACAGGTCAGGCACGAGCTAAATCCTTATTTGCAAAAGCACCATATGTAGATCTTTTTCAAGCAGTATATTTACCTGCAGATCAAAAAAAATTAGTCAGTGCTTTTTTTAAAAAATATCAACCTAAAATGTTGGTTTTGGTTGAAACAGAACTATGGCCCAATTTAATTGATCAGGCGAAAATTAGTAAAATACCCACTTTTTTGGTGAACGCACGTTTATCTAAAAAGTCAGCAAAAGGATACGCCAAAGTACCAAGTATTACTCAGCCTATGCTCAGCGGTCTGACTCAACTTTTGGCTCAAGATGAAGCTTCACTCAATCGATTTAGGGCTTTAGGTGCTGCTACAGCGCATAGTCAAACAGTGGGTAGTATTAAGTTTGATATTCATGCGCCCGAAGAAATGCTATTGAAAGCGCAACAAATTCATCAAGATTGGGATTTGCAAGCACGCCAAATTATTACGATTGCAAGCACACATCATCCTGAAGAGAAAAATCTGTTATCTAAGTTTAAAGATTATGTACATGATCATCCTGCCGTCTTGCTGATTATTGTACCACGTCATCCAGAACGTTTTGATGAAGTTGCACAAGCCATTCAAAGTCATGAGTTAAAAATGCATCGACGTAGTTTAGGTGAAATCATTGAGGCTGATACACAAGTTTATCTTGCTGATAGTATGGGTGAAATGTGGATTTGGTATGCATTGAGCCAAGCAAGTTTTGTGGGTGGATCATTAAATGAACCTGGCGGTGGACATAATATCTTAGAGCCAATATCACTCAATGTCCCGACTGTGATTGGACCGAACTACTTTAACTTTCAAACCATTGTCGATGAATTTGTGGAAGAAAAAGGGATTCTAATCGGTCAAACTACGGAAGAGGTGGTGAATCATCTTATTCAGTGCTTATCTCAGGATGAAACGATTTTAGCAGTACAAAATCAGGCTCAACAGATCATGCAACGGAATACAGGGTCGTTGCAAAAACATATTCATGTCCTGAATCAATACCTTTAGTTTTTAAATATATGAATATTGTATTGCTTGATCCTGCATCAGCACAGGATGACCTCTGGACGATTCAATCAGCACGCCAAATTGAGCATCTGAAGCATCAACTTGATATTAAAATTGGAGATACTTTAAAGGTTGGTATTAGATGTGCTGGTCGATATACAGCTGAGGTCATAGAAATTTCTGAAAGGAAAATCTTAATTCAGCCACTTTATGAAGAGCCTGTGCCGAAGAAACTACCTGTAACGTTAATCGTTGCTATGCCTAGACCGAAAGTATTGAGACGATTGATTCAAGATGCTGTAACTCTAGGCGTAGAAAAAATCATTTTGCTGCACAGCTATCGGGTCGATAAAAGCTATTGGCAAACACCATTTTTACAGCAAATTGATCACTATGTTCAACTGGGCTTAGAGCAAGCGGGTGATACATGTCCACCTGAAATCGAAATATATAAACGCTTTAAACCTTTTGTGGAAGATGTTCTTCCTCAAATGATTTCCGTTGAACGACCAGCTTATGTAGCACATCCTTATGCAACCCAAAGTATGCCTCATGCGATTGAGCACCCGTGTACGATATTGATTGGGCCTGAAGGTGGTTATATTCCTTATGAGATTGATTTACTCATAAAAAACGGCTGCCAAGCTGTCAGCTTAGGCAACCGAATTATCCGTACTGAAACGGTGATTCCTTATGTGTTAGGTCGTCTGTTTAGCACGTGGTGACTCATCTTCTTGTGAAGAATCTCCGCGATAGACTTTAACCTCTTGAACTGGATATGGAATCGAAATTTCATGTTCAGCAAAAGCTTGAATCACTTTTTCTTGAACTAAACTGATAGATGTAGATGTCGCAGTTTCACCCGTATTCACCCACCAACGTACAGTGAGGTTGATTGAGAAATCAGCTAAGGCAGAGACATTCACGCTAAATCCAGGTTGACTGAGGATTTGTTGATCGTGGTCTAAAATACTCAAAATAATATCTTTCGCTTTTTGAACATCATCTTCGTAACCAATACCGACCACGAATTCACAACGACGACGTGGATAAGCTGTATTGACGGTCACTGCATTGGTATAGACCGTTGCATTGGGAATGACGATACGACGACCATCAGGTGAACGTAAGTAGGTTGCACGAATTTGAATATCTTCAACGGTCCCTTCTAAACCATTCACAATGATATCGTCGCCAATTTTGAAGGGTTCACCGAGTAGAATTAAGATACCAGAGAGCAGGTTTTGAAAAATATCTTTAAATGCAAAACCAATTGCGACAGATCCGATCCCCAGTGCACTCATCAGCTGTCCAGGTGTAAACCCTGGAATTGCAATAACCATCGCAATTAAGAAGCCAAAGAAAATAATAAAAGAGCTACCGACGCGGTTGAGGACGAGCACTAAATTTTGTTTGGTATATGAACGCTCTGAAAGTGCTTTTCTGACAAATAATTTGAACAGCTTAGACAACAACCAAAATAAGGTAAATACAATCAAAGCAATACAGATATAAGGGATTCGTTCCCAAAAGCCATCCATGATTTTATCAATGGTGGTATATGCATCATTGTATTTCGCAGTATGTGCAATGACGGTTTGAGCCGTTTTCTCACTTGCATCTTGTAGAAGTTGAGTCGTACCTTGAGCCACCTGACTCAAAGAATTTTGTTGTTCAGCCACGAGTGTTCCAAATGTATTGAATGTTTACATTTTGCCTGAAAATACAGTGAATAAAAATCACGTTCGCAGGTTTTATCGTCATTTTTATTCATTGAATAAACTGAAAATAACAAAAAAATTGCATGTTTTTATAAACATTCAGCACCTTGTCCAACAAAAAAATCGAAATGGTATTTATTGATAAAAAAATGGAGTTTTTTGACAACGACAGATTTTACTTGCTTAGGAATGATGATCAGCAATGATTCGGATCATTGATTGTTAGATATTTTAGGTTGTTCAATTGGCAAGAAGATACGGATAACTTTTGAAATAAATGAATGCTCAGTCTACGACCAAAGCATGATTGTTTGAAATTTTAAAGTATAGTCATACTCAAGATATAAGACAAAAAATGATCAGTATGATCAAGACAACTCTCGAGATGAGAAACATAAATCAAGGATGCGAATTATGAATGAAATATATCCAGTACCCGAAGTTTTTAAAAAAACTGCACGAACCAATGAAGAGCAATATTTCGAGCGGTATAAAGCATCTATTGAAAACCCCGAAGCATTTTGGACCGAAGCAGCCAAGAAACTAGACTGGATTAAGCCTTTTACACAAGTCAAAAATACCAACTTTGATAAAGAGAATTACAAAGTTGAATGGTTTGCAGATGGCCAATTAAATGTCAGTGAAAACTGTCTCGATCGACATTTAAAAGAACACCCACATAAACCTGCGATTATTTGGGAAGGTGATCATCCATCACGCCATAAAATTATTTCATTTGAAGAATTACACGATGAAGTTTGTCGTTTTGCCAATGTTCTCAAGAAGCATGGCGTGACCAAAGGCGACCGTGTTGTTCTGTATATGCCAATGGTCCCTGAAGCAGCCATTGCGATGTTGGCATGTACGCGTATTGGCGCAGTACATTGCGTGGTGTTTGGAGGTTTTTCACCAGATTCTTTAGCAAGTCGTATTGATGATAGCCAAGCAAAAGTCATCATTACAGCAGACTCGGGCATGCGGGGTGGTAAGCCAATTCCACTGAAAGAAAACGTTGATGCAGCGATGGAGCTTGAAGGGACGAGCTCTGTACAAAATGTCATTGTGGTGCATCGTACTGGTAACCCAATCACAATGCATGAAGGTCGTGACCTGTGGTATCACATGGAAATCATGACAGTCACAGATATCTGTCCACCTGAACCAATGAATTCAGAGGATCCGCTGTTTATTTTATATACTTCAGGCTCAACGGGTAAACCTAAAGGTGTGCTACATACTACAGGCGGTTATCTGACTTACGCGAACTTTACCTTTAGGGAAGTATTTGATTTAAAACAAGACGATATTTTCTGGTGTACCGCTGACGTCGGTTGGATTACTGGTCACTCTTATGTGTTGTATGGTCCGCTTTCAAATGGGACGACAACATTGATGTTTGAGGGTGTTCCACAATACCCAACTTGGGCACGCACTGGACATATTGTAGATAAGCACAACGTCACAATTTTATATACGGCACCAACGGCGATCCGAGCGATGATGCGTGAAGGTGATGCATTTATCCGTGAAAGTGACCGTAGTAGTTTACGCTTGTTGGGCTCCGTCGGTGAGCCAATTAATCCTGAAGCTTGGAACTGGTACTACACCGTAGTTGGTGAAAGTCGTTGTCCAATTGTAGATACATGGTGGCAAACTGAAACAGGTGGCTTTATGATTTCGCCTTTACCGGGCGCAACTGCACTTAAACCTGGTTCTGCAACACGTCCATTCTTTGGTGTACAACCTGCTTTGGTTGATGCTGATGGTAAAGAGCTAGAAGGAGAGGCTGAAGGTAATTTGGTGATCAAAGATTCTTGGCCAGGACAAATGCGTACCATTTGGGGTGATCCAGATCGTTTTATCGAGGCATATTTCTCAACTTATCCAGGGAATTATTTCACGGGAGATGGTGCACGCCGTGATAAAGATGGTTATTACTGGATTACGGGGCGAGTGGATGATGTTCTGAACGTTTCGGGACACCGCTTGGGGACTGCAGAAATTGAAAGTGCATTGGTTGCACATGAACATGTTGCAGAAGCAGCCGTTGTGGGTATGCCACATGACGTCAAAGGTCAAGGGATTGCAGCCTATGTAACTTTACAGGCAGATACGCCAGAGTCAGAAGAGCTCAGGAAAGAGCTAGTAGGTTGGGTAAGAAAAGTTTTAGGACCTGTGGCTACACCAGATGCAATTTATTGGGCGCCAGCATTACCCAAAACACGTTCAGGCAAGATTATGCGCCGAATTTTGAGAAAAATTGCCGCTAATGAGCTAGATAGTTTGGGCGATACCTCAACTTTGGCAGATCCACAGGTCGTGGATCAATTAATTGCTGAAGTGAAATCACAGCAGTAATCCCGATTAAACAGACGAAGTCATGTTTTAAATACCGTTAGTTCAACTAGCGGTATTTTTAGTTCAGTGATAAGAAAAGCAGGCATTGTGATAAGTCAAATCATGTTGATCTGCTAAGCTTATCAGCAGATGCGATACGGAATATAACAATGAATTCTCCCCTAAATTTTAACCCTGAAACGCCACTTGAGACTGCGCAAATACTTGCATCTGAGTTTGCGAAGACCGCAGCAGAACGTGACAAACAGGGTGGAAATCCAAAGGCTCAGCGAGATCTAATTCGACAAAGTGGTTTGTTGTCTTTATCTATTCCAAAAGAATTTGGTGGGCAAGGTGCAACTTGGAGCACGATTTTTAAAACCATTCAAACCATTGCTCAAGTCGATAGTTCGCTTGCGCATGTATATGGCTTTCATCATTTGCTTATAGCGACGGTACAAATTTTTGCACAGCCAGCTCAATATGGAGATTGGTTTATACAAACAGCCAAACATAGCTTATTTTGGGGTAATACGTTAAATCCATTAGATCGTAGAACAACCGCGAAACAAGTTTCTGATGAAGAATTTATCTTCCATGGTGATAAAAGTTTTTGTTCTGGATCAATTGATTCAGATATCTTGCTCTGTTCGGGATTTAATGAAGATGGAAAGTTACTGATTGGCGTGATTCCAACAGCACGAGAGGGCGTGAGCTTTCTTGGAGATTGGAATAATATGGGGCAACGTCAAACGGATAGTGGTACCAGTCATTTTGAACAGGTCAAAATTCGCAAGGATGAATTACTCCTCAATCCCGGTCCTTTAAGTACACCTTATTCAAGTTTGAGACCGCTAATTGCTCAACTGATTTTCGTGCATTTATTTTTAGGTGTTGCTGAGGGAGCGTTCAATGTTGCGAAAGAGACAGTTCAAACACAAAAAGCTTGGTCGAAATCACTGGTTGAACAAGCGGTGAATGATCCATTTACCCAAAAGCATTTCGCCGAATTTTATGTGCAACTTGAAGGTGTGCGCTTGCTCGCGGAAAAAGCGATCAATACATTACAAAAGGCGTGGGATGAAGGGGAAACATTAACTGCGGAGCAACGTGGTGAAGCCTCAATTGCAATCGCCACCGCCAAAATCGCAGCGACTCATACTTCACTTTATGTGACACAAAATATTTTTCAAGTGATGGGTGCACGCTCGACTACTGCAAAACTGAATTTAGATCGATTCTGGCGTAATGTACGAACCCAAACCCTGCATGATCCAATTGATTATAAATATCAGGAAGTCGGAGAGTGGGCATTAACTGGAAAAGTTCCAGATCCGAGTTTCTACTCTTAGATGGAATTGATTATGAAAAGAGCCTCTATCGTAGAGGCTTTTATTTATTTTTGATGAATATTTTCTAAAGTATCGACAAGCGTACGTGTCATCTGATCAATTTCGTAATTGACTTGATCGCCGACTTGAACATATTTCCATGTGGTTAAGCGTAAAGTTTCTGGAATAAGATCGATTGAGATTTGATTGTTTGCACGATCAACCCGATTGACTGTCAAACTGCAGCCATTTAAACCGATAAAGCCCTTTAAGAAGAAATATTTGATATTGCCATTTGGAATTTCAAGGTCGATATGAAACGTTTCACCATTTTTGGTTAAATGCTTTACGGTTGCAGTGCCTTCAATATGACCATATAAATTATGCCCACCATTCTCAGCACCTACTTTAGCGGAGCGTTCAATGTTGACCTCATCACCGACGTTGAGTTGACCTAAAGTGGTTAATTCAAGTGTCAGATTTGAAACATCAAAATGCACTTGACCAGCGATCAGATCAATTTGTGTAGCGGTTAAGCAAACACCATTAATAGCAACACTGGCGCCGATAAATACATCATGAAAAAGATTGAGCGCATTAGAAATAACAAAAGTCCGATATCCCTCTTTATGCTGTATATCTAATACTTTTTCTAACCCTTGCACGATACCTGTATACATAATAAACCTTTGCCTAAAAATAAATCTTAATTGCTTTTAATCCTAACTGAGATCGTAGCGATGATCATCTTATGCAGATCAATTGGTTCTAGGTAAAAAGAAGGTCAATAAACCCAGTAGTGGTAAGTATGAGCTAAAGTGAAATACCCAACGAATACCTTGATGATCTGCCACATAGCCCAAAGCTGCTGCCGCGATACCGCTGATCCCAAACATCAAACCAAACATCAAACCAGAGACCATGCCGACACGACCTGGCATCGCTTCTTGTGCATATACAACCATTGCTGAAAATGCGGAAGACATAATCAATCCAGCAAGAATCGCAAAGATACACGTCCACATCAAATTCACATGTGGCATGAGTAATGCAAAGGGTGTCATGCTAATGAAGGAAATCCAAATGACAGCTTTACGACCTATTTTGTCACCGATAGGGCCGCCAGCAAAAGTACCGATTGCGACTGCGGCTAAAAAAGCAAATAAATAAAGCTGAGCCTGTTGAATACTGACCTGAAACTTTTCGATCAAATAGAAGGTATAGTAATTTCCAATACTTGCAATGTACGTGAATTTTGCAAACATTAACGCACAGATAATCACAATTCCCTGTACAAGTTTAGAACCTTTCAACGGTGTTGATTGCTTGGCTTTTACTGCTGAAGCAGCTTGAACACCATATTGAATGGTCCATCGACTGATTCTGTAAAGCAGATAAATAGCGAAAATGGCAAATATCATGAGCCAAGCAACTGAGGCTTGGCCGTTCGGTACAATGATTGCTGCGGCCAACAGTGGCCCAACGGCAGAGCCGCTATTACCACCCACTTGAAAAGCGGATTGAGCAGTTCCGAAGCGACCACCTGATGCTGTTCTCGCTACTCGTGAGGCTTCTGGGTGAAAGGCAGATGAGCCCAGACCGATGAGTGCTGCTGAAATCAGTAAGATTTGAAAAGTCCATGCAAATGCCAGCAGAACGATACCTAGCAGTGTAACGCACATACCCAAAGGGAGGAGGTAGGGCTTAGGATGCTTATCAGTGTAGAGTCCAACCCAAGGTTGCAGAATAGATGCAGTCATTTGATAGACCAAAGAAATAATCCCGATTTGGGTAAAGCTTAAGTCAAAATTGAGTTTCAGCATGGGATAAATGGCAGGTAAGCAAGACTGGATCAGATCATGTAATCCATGCGCTAATGCAATAGCGAAAATAATATGAACCGCCATTTTATTTGCTGAAATACTAGAGGAATTATTTGAATGTTCTATTGATTGAATTGAACCCATAAGGCTGTGCTGTCTTCATTTTTGAGGTGATTATAACCGTGTAACAGCGGAACAATGTACGATTTATTCAATTTTCGATGTACTGTTGCTGATCAGATTATATGAACTATCCAATAAAAAGCCCCCCAAGCCGAGCCTTGGGGGTTAAGTTGCTACTGCATGACGCTATTATTATAGTTATCAGGGTCAAAACAAGATTGAACAAAGCGCTGATTTCATTCAGATCGTTGTTGAATAATCGAAGACCAATTAAGCTGATTTAGCGGTGATGTGTTGTTGCTGTTCAGCTTCGAGTTTTCGAACTAAAGGCAGTACTTTTTCACCAAAATATTCAACTTCCTCTATAAAATGTAAGAAGCCAGATAAGATCAGATCCACACCAACTGATTTTAATTCAACGATACGTTCAGCAATTTGTTGCGGTGTACCGATGAGATTTGTTCTGAACCCGTCGTTGTATTGGACAAGATCTTCAAATGTTGATTTTGCCCAGTTACCTTCACCTTCTTGAGTTGCGGCACCTGCTTCACGAGTTGCATCACCAAAAGCATTGACTGCTTCTACATTTGCATTGTCAATGATTTCTTGAAGTACAGCTTTTGCTTCCTCTTCAGTATCGCGAGCAATGATAAAGGCATTCACCCCAATTTTGACTTGATGTTGATTCAGCTTGGCTTTTTCACGGATGTCATCAATCTGCTTTTTAATTTCAGCAGGCGTATTTCCATTGGTGAAATACCAATCAGAAACACGAGATGCCATATCACGTGCGGCACGCGAGCTACCCCCTTGGAAAATTTCAATATGTGGGCTTTGAACAGGTTTTGGCTTCAAGGTGTAGTCTTTAAATTGATAATATTTTCCATCAAAACTAAAGTTATCCTGCGTCCAAATGCCTTTTAAGCTACGAATAAACTCCTCTGAACGTGCATATCGTTGATCGTGTTCAGGCCATTCTTCACCGATGGCATCAAATTCACCACGGAACCATCCGCTCACAACATTAATAGCGATACGACCATTGGTTAAATGATCAATTGTCGCGAGCTGTTTAGCCGCCAGCGCGGGTTTCCAAGGGCCTGGTAAAATTGCTGCGATTACACGTAATTTTTCAGTTTTTGCCAATAAGCCATGACTAAAGCTTACAGATTCATGCTGATTCTCCGCACCGTATCCTGCCGTGAATCGAATCTGTGTCAAAGCATATTCAAATCCACTTTTTTCAGCAGCTTGCGCGAGTCGAACATTGTAGTCGTAGCTCCAGTCTGTTCGTTGTTCAACATTACTGACGACAAGACCACCACTGACATTTGGAACCCAATAGGCAAATTTAATCGCTTGTTTTTGTGCATTAGACATGGCTTATACCCTCATTGATTCAATTATATTTATGCCACTTCAATTTTTGGGGCAGCATTATTCTTGTGATGCAAGCGTGACTCTGCTGCATCTAAACTTGGTACTGCTGCTGAAGGTAATACTTCTTCTTGTTCAATTTGTTTGTTAATGCCCAAGTTCTGATTGGCTTGTTGGGTTTTATCTTTCACAACCTCAGCACGTTTACCTTTGGCTGGTGCCCACTCTAAAATTGGTAAAGCACGAGCAATGGCTAAGGTAATGCGCGCACGTAATAGTTCACTGTGAATGGTGTATTCAGGCGTAAAATCACGATCAGTTGCATAAACGCCAATTGGCAAAGTCTGTGCTTGGAAGAAGCTAAATAAAGGACGCAATTGATGCTCAAGTACCAAGGCATGGCGATCACTGCCCCCTGATGCAGCAAGTAATACAGGAACATCTACCAGCGCAGTTTGTTCTACAAAGTCAAAGAAATGTTTAAATAAACCTGTGAAAGATGCGCGATATACGGGCGTTCCCACAATCAACGCATCCGCGGCTTCAACAGCAGCAAGATCATCTTGAACACGTTGCGGCAGCTGATTGCGATAAATGGCACCACCTAATAAATGACCGATTTCGCTAAATTTAATAAAATGCACATTAATAGGTGTTGCTTCACCTAACTCATCCAAAATCGCTTGAACAAGCGCTTCAGTTTTTGAAGGATTATTTAGACCGCCAGAGACAGCAACGATATTTAATGGTTTTTGTTGAGCAGTAGACATAGTACAAACCTAAAAATTTAAAATTAATCTCGGATGCACTATTTATGTGGATTTATGCTTATTCTGTAAAATAAGCAAAATAAGAATAAATATCATTTTTGCGTATATGGCGATAATTTAATCTTTTTGAGATACAAATAAGTGATAAATAACTGAATAAACGTATATTTATGATTATGAATAAGCTATTTCAATATTTGAATAAATTTTATATTTAAAAGTGATGTGCTTATCGAATTTTCAAAATTACATAAAAAAATCGCGTTTGTAAGATTTAGCCCGACATTTTCTGCAAAAATTCGTTAATATTTATATATCCTTAACAGCTATAGCACAGTTAGTATATTGATTGTGTTTGAGATCTCTCGCCTCGCTTATGAATATTTTAATCGTTGATGATCATCCACTGTTTCGTCATGCTTTAATTCAAGCAGTTCGTTACAGCTTACCGCAAGCCCAAATCCATGAAACAGCTGCTGTTAATGAATTTTATGAACGTTTAGAAAAAGGTCCTGAACCAGATTTAGTGCTTTTAGATTTGAATCTTCCAGGTGCATCAGGCTTCTCAGCGTTGGTGCATGTGCGTGCACAGTATCCATCGTTACCAATTATTGTCGTATCGGCGCATGAAGAAGTTTCAATTATTCAACGCTCGATTGCACATGGTGCAATGGGCTATATTCCAAAATCAGCGCATCCAAGTCACATTGGTGAAGCGATTCGTCAGGTATTAGAAGGGGATATGTGGTTACCGCCAAATCTGCCTGCGAATTTAAACTTTGATCCACGTGCTGCAGATGAAACAGCTTTAGCAGAACGTATTCAATCTCTAACACCACAACAATTCCGAGTGTTAATGATGGTTGCAGAAGGTTTGTTGAATAAACAGATCGCATACGAACTTGATGTTTCTGAAGCAACGATTAAAGCGCATGTGACCGCGATTTTCCGTAAATTAGGCGTTCAAAATCGTACTCAGGCTGTATTAGCGATTAATGCATTAAACATCGAAGAAAAACGTGTTTAATTGATTCCTAGATTTGAAAAAAAGACCTAATCAAAGGTCTTTTTTTCGATGCGTATCTACTTTAGGCTAAACAGTCCTGTTTAGGTGTCAACTCATTACAATACAGAGGATTGAGTGCACATTGAAGTTCATCAATTTGGTCTTGAGTTACATAGCCCTTGCGTTTTAAATATTCTGCAACGCGATCATCTCTAAGACTTAAAAAAGCGGCATCATAAACTTTCAGATCAACAAAGAGTGCAGCCGTTTCAAGTCCATTAAAACGATCTAAAAACACCTCATTGCCATACATGAGAAAAATATGATCGAAATCTGCATATGCATCGATGCCCAGTTGTTCTGCGAGTGCAAGCGGCGATGTTTTGATAAAGAGTAAATCTGAAATTTCATCAAACTGCGTGGTATCAAGCGTATTTTCACCAGTTTTCACTTTACCAAGCCAAGCTTTAAAGACCAAAACGGCACCACCACGCAACAACATACTCCACACTTGATGACGCGTATGTTCATCTAAATCTCGGCATTCTGATGCTAAACGTTGAATAAGTTGATTTTCTTGTTGTGCCAGTTTATCAAATAAACCTAAGCCTTGAGGGTGATAAGCTGCTGGTGTAAATACATCAAATTTTAATTGTTCAAAAACCTGTAAAGCCAAAGGTACTGCAGTTTGGTAAATCTGTTCCAAGGCACGTACATGTACATTTTTTAAGGATGTAGATGGAAAAATTTCTTGCCACTTGATTTCAGGCAAAATTGCATTGGCACCATATTGGCGATGAAATTCGTGATTACGATCTAAACCATGTGGCATAGCTTCTGAAATGTTCATTGCAAGACTCCATTTGATACTTTTATTCTCGAGAAAATTTGAGGCACTTTGATTTCTTTAATCGAAAGAAGATGTGCTGATGGCTAGATTTAGAATTATGTTGATTGCAATAAGAATAAGACTAAAGTATTAATTTTTATTTGATGAGTAAATTTGTCATCTAAAAACATGATGTTAGTAAACTTGTAACTATTTGTTTTAAATGATATTTCAACTTTTGATGTGTTTTGCCATAGAAAATCGGACTTTGATTTTTTTGGTCAATTGCCAATGCTCTTTTTAGCTTTATTTTGTTCTCTTTTGCCACCTCTAAAGCTGAGATCTGCCAATCATTGTAAAGTACGGTGTGAATATGTATAAAAATCACCCAGCTTTTCTTGGAAAAACTGGGTGATGAATGTATCAAAATATGACTATTTCGAATCTTATTTTGAAATTTTTAAACCTGATAACCATGAACGTAGTGAGGCAGGTTTGAGAGGTTTTTTCAGTAGGACAATATTCAGCTCTTTGAGTCGTTGAGGAAGCTCAGGATCTGAATCAGCTGTAATCAATGCTACAGGTACATTTTCTTGACGATGGTCTACAATAAAATCTAATCCTATTTTATTTGAATTCAGGTGTTGATCGACCAACCAAACTTGAATGTTCTCTTGTTGAATAATCTCAAGCGCTTGTTCAGGTTCTGTGGCTTTAAACACTTGATAACCCCATTTAGTAAGCAAAGTTGCCATGCCTTCTAAAATAGTTTCATCATTGTCTAAACATAAAATTTTATACGCTGCAGATTTTAATGGTGTGGCTTGAACTGGTGCGGTCACAACCTTTGGTGCATCGATGAGTGGGACTTCAATCATAAAACATGAACCCTTACCCAACTCGGAATACACATGCACAGGATAACCCAACATACTGGTCATTCTCTGAACGATGGCGAGTCCAAGACCTAAACCTTGTTCACCCCATGGCGAGGTATGTCCGCAACGTTCAAACTCTTGGAAGAGTTTAATACGTTGTTGTTCAGCAATCCCTGGACCAGTATCCCAAACACCAATACGAATATGATTCGCTCTTTCTGCTGAACGTAACACCCCAACAATTACACGACCTTTTGCTGTGTATCTTAGGGCATTACTGACAAAGTTTTGAATAATACGGCGAATCCATTGAGGATCTGTATCAATCCAGAACTTCACGTCATGCACTCGGAAGGAGATCGCTCGTTGTGCTGCAATTGATTTAAATTGTAGTTCTAAGTCACTCAATAGGTCATGTAATGGATAGGCTTGTCGTTTAGGTTGTATTGTTCCACCTTCTAAACGTGCAATGTCTAATAATGCAGAAAGCATACTCTCTGCACCATGTAAGGCACGGTCGAGTTGCTGTAGCGTTTTAGCATCTTCTTCATTTTGAATGCTTTGTTCTAATGCCGTACTGAATAACCGTGCAGCGTGCATAGGTTGAAGTAAATCATGACTTGCTGCAGCAATGAATCGACTTTTTGACATATTGGCTTTGTCAGCTTGTTCACGTGCCAATTGTTGTTCTGCCAAGGCATTGGCAAGTTGTTGAGTACGATCTTGAACGCGTCCTTCAAGTAGTGCTTCAGTTTCTCGGAATGCCGTGATATCAGCAAATGTCGTCACGAAGCCACCGCCTTCGATTGGATTTCCTCGCATTTGGATAACACGACCATCTTTTCGAATACGTTCGAACTCATGAGCGCTACCTACTTTCATCCAATGAATACGTTTACGTACGTGCTCTTCAACGGAACCAGGTCCACATTCACCGCGCTCTGCGTTGTATCGGATCAAGTCTGCAATTGGGCAGCCCACATATACCAAATCTTTTGGATAATCGAATAAAACGAGATATTGATTATTCCATGCGACTAAACACATGTTTTCATCGACAACACTTACCCCTTGGGTCATGTGGTCGATCATGGTCATAATTAGATTTTGGTTAAAGCGTTGCCATTGTGATGCTTGATCTAGAATATTAGCGACCTGTCCAAGTGCTAATCCATTGTTAACCATGGCTGTAGTGAGTAGGGTACGTGCCGATGCAGCTCCAATTGTGCCAGCAAGATATTGTTCAGTGAAACGCCACCACATCCCATTGGCACTGCTGTTTTCGTTTAATATCACATTATTGGATAAGCAGAATTGATTAAACGCATGCATGGTCGGACCTTCACCCGTAATCCGTTTGGCAAGCGTGATCAGGTCACCCACTTTTAATCGTGCGACATCATGATGTAAATAATTAACTTCATTTGAGGTTTGTTGCGTTTGTAGGGGTTTTGTTTCGTAATAGAAGAAACTTTCTGCCTGTATTTGCTCAGCAATACTTGGACGATAAATTCGTGAGATCCAGATGTAGAGCACGATATTTAAGCCAAGTGACCAAATTACACCATGTGTTAATGGCGCAAATGATTCAAAACCAAGTAATGCTTCAGGCTTTAATAAGTCAAATCCCAGAGGGCCAAACATCAGAAACGAATAAGTAAATTGATAATATTCATCTGGTAAACTTCTTAAAATTGTTGGTAAGAGCAGTGTGTAACTCCACATCACAAAACCAACGATGAGACCTGCATAGACCCCTTGTTTACTTCCACCACGCCAGTACAACCCCCCAATAAGTGCAGGTGCAAACTGTGCAACAGCACTAAATGCCAAAAGACCAAATACTGACAGCTGATCAATGTCATTAAAGAAATGGAAGAATAAGAATCCAAGTAGCATGACCGCCAAAATACATACGCGACGTGTGAATTTCAGCATTCGAGGTAAACGCTTGTCATGACGAGAAATCCAACCCAAACGCCATAGCGCAGGCATAATCAAGTCGTTACTGAGCATGATTGAGAGTGCGACTGAAGAGACTAAAAGCATACCAGTTGAAGCCGAAAATCCTCCAAGGAATGCTAAGAGCGTCAGCCATTCTTGGTTATAGCTCAAAGGCAGTGACAGCACGGCAACATCAGGGACTGCCATGTATTCTGGTGCAGCATGAAGTGCCCAACTTGCAATCGGAATAATCGCGACAACGGTTAAAATGATGTAAGCGGCAAACCATCTGCGCGCACCACGAATATGTTTTTCATCACGTAATTCAACTACAGCAACATGAAACTGGCGTGGCAAACATATAATCGCTAATGCTGCTAAAAGTGTTTGAATCCAAAAGGTATCTGGCACGCCCATCAGTTGAATTTCATGGAAGGTTTTGGATACGTCTGCGGAAACTTGAATGAGGTTTTCGGGGCGTTCAAATAAAAAGAAAAAAGCGACACAGAGGAGTGCAAATAATTTAACAAAGGATTCAAAAGCGACTGCCAGCATTAAACCGCCATGCTGTTCGGTGTTGGCAATCTGACGTGTACCAAACATCATAGCCAAAATTGCGAGAACCCCTGTAAGTGCAAGAACACCATTGGTGGTCAGATTCATCACTTCTGAATCTTGTTGCAACATCACGGATGCACTGAGTGCAATGGCTCTCAGTTGTAAGGCAAGATAAGGAGTGATGGCGATCACGGCTAAAATGGTGACGAGTGAGGCGAGAGGTCCGCTTTTGCCATAACGTGCTGCCACAAAGTCAGCAATTGAGGAAATAGCATGGTGCTGACGTACTCGACCTAAGCGACGCCAAATATCATAACCAAACCAGACAAACAGAAGTGGGCCTAAGTAGATTGGAAGGAAAATGATCCCTTCACGAACAGCAGCACCCGTTGCGCCGTAGAATGTCCAAGACGAACAGTACACGCCTAAGGTCAAACTAAACAATAACATGCGTCCACGTGGGCTGAGCCGACTGGCATGTTTTTCACCAAAAAAGGCGCAAATAAAAAGGATGAGGATGTAGAGGGCGAGTACCCCAATAATCAACCAACTGTTCATAGGACTTACACTTGAGAATCTCGTGTAATGATAACGCATCCATGAACTGTCACGTTCAAATTGATCAAAATTTAGCGACCAAAGTCTAAATTACAACCAATGCAAAATCTTGCTAATTTAAAAATCGGAATAATTTAAATAAAAAAAATGACCTACGGTTGGGTCTCATATGGAGTCTTGTTTATGGATGAGAGACAAGTAGAGCAAATTCTACAGAATCCCAAATTCAAAGAAATGGTCAAAAAGAAAAGCACACTGAGCTGGACATTGACAGGCATTATGCTGTTTGTCTACGTTGGTTTTATGCTTTTAGTTGGCTATAACAAAGAATTTTTATTGTCATCGCTTTCAGGTGGTGTAACCACTTGGGGTATCCCTCTAGGATTAGGCATCATCGTGCTGTCTTTCTTGTTATGTGGTGTGTATTCGTACATTGCCAACAATAAGCTCGATCAATTAAACGAAGAAGCTATGCGCGAAGTTGAAGCCATCACTCACGAGAAGGGACTACACTAAGATGAAATGGAATTCTTTACTCACATTTGCAGGGACTGCAATGTTATCTGGATTGGCATTCGCAGGTCCTGATTTAGGTGCAGCAGAACAACAAGCAACAAATTGGCCTGCGATTATCATGTTCTTGATTTTCGTCGGTGCAACGCTGGGGATTACCAAATGGGCAGCTAAACAAACCACAAACACCAAAGATTTCTATACCGCAGGCGGTGGAATTTCTGGTTTCCAAAATGGTTTAGCCATTGCTGGTGACTATATGTCCGCAGCATCGTTCCTTGGTATTTCTGCGATGGTTTTCCTGTCAGGTTTCGATGGCTTACTCTATTCACTTGGTTTCATGGTAGGTTGGCCTATCGTACTTTTCTTGATAGCAGAGCGTTTGCGTAACTTGGGTAAATACAATTTATCTGACGTTGTATCATTCCGTTTAC
The DNA here is from genome assembly GCF_900109815.1 of Acinetobacter sp. DSM 11652. Classification (NCBI taxonomy): domain Bacteria; kingdom Pseudomonadati; phylum Pseudomonadota; class Gammaproteobacteria; order Moraxellales; family Moraxellaceae; genus Acinetobacter; species Acinetobacter sp. DSM 11652. Next base: position 68,852 of record NZ_FOBK01000003.1, on the reverse strand, counting down.
AAGAAAAACCTGTACGCACACTGGCAGCGTTAAGCTCTCTTGTTGTTGTTGCATTCTACTTGATTGCCCAAATGGTCGGCGCTGGTCAGTTGATCAAGCTTCTGTTTGGCTTGAACTATAACATTGCTGTCGTCATCGTCGGTCTGCTTATGATGGCATACGTTATGTTTGGCGGTATGTTAGCGACAACATGGGTGCAAACCATTAAGGCAGTGATGTTGTTGTCAGGTGCTACCTTCATGGCATTTATGGTGATGAAAGGCGTTGGCTTTAGCTTCACCAATATGTTCGAGCAATCGATTCAAGTCTTCTCTAAAGTACATGATTTAACCTTAGATGATGCAACCAAAATCATGGGACCAGGTAGTCTGGCATCAAACCCAATTGATGCGATTTCTCTTGGTTTAGCATTGATGTTTGGTACAGCTGGTTTACCACATATCCTCATGCGTTTCTTCACAGTAAAAGATGCGAAAGAAGCACGTAAATCAGTTGTTGTTGCAACAGGCTTTATCGGTTACTTCTATCTTTTAACTTTCATCATTGGTTTCGGTGCGATTCTCTATGTATCGAACAACCCACAATTCCTTGATATTGCGAAAATGGCAGTAACTGGCAAGCTAGAGCTTGTTGGTGGTAATAACATGGCTGCGGTTCACTTGTCTGATGCTTTAGGCGGTGACTTGTTCATGGGCTTCATTTCAGCGGTTGCATTTGCCACGATTCTCGCAGTTGTTGCAGGTTTAACGTTGTCAGGTGCTTCAGCAATTTCACATGACTTATATGCGAACGTATTGAAAAAAGGACAAACTACACCTGAATCTGAACTTCGTATGTCTAAAATCGCGACTTTAGGTCTTGCGATCTTTGCGATGATCTTGGGTATCTTGTTCGAGAAACAAAACGTTGCCTTCATGGTAGGTTTAGCATTCTCTGTTGCTGCATGTGCAAACTTCCCAGTGCTTGTACTTTCAATGTTCTGGAAAGGTTTAACAACGCGTGGTGCAGTTGCCGGTGGTGTTGTTGGATTAGTTTTAGCGGTTGTACTCATCGTACTTTCTAAAGCAGTTTGGGTAGATACGCTTGGTATTTCTGATACACCAATTAATCCATATAACGGTCCTGCATTATTTGCGATGCCTTTAGCATTCTTCTTCTGCTGGTTGTTCTCTGTGACAGACAATTCTGCACAAGCGCAAGCAGAACGTAAAGCATTTGATGCACAGTTTGTACGTTCACAAACAGGTATTGGTATTTCTGGTGCGTCAGACCACTAAACCATACTGATCATGATAAAAAGCCCCTTTAAGGGGCTTTTTTTCTTTACCAAATTTCTATTTTAAATGACATACAATTCATCAACTGTCCGCTATGCTTTTATTCAAACAAAACAATAAAAATAGTTGGAGTTGAGATGAATTTAATATGCCGCGCGATACGTGATCTCGTACGTTTACCATCCGCTTGTCTACTGATTTTGCAGCTGCTGATTCTATTCCTCGCAGTGGTATCAAATCATGATTTGGCTTATCGCTCCATGACTTGGATTCTCGGTGCTTTAGTCCTTCTCATTATTGCTAAAGTCATCAAAATGACCCCAATTTTTAGTGCTGTAGGTTTATTTGGGGTATTAGGGGCTCTCATTTTTTCTTTCTTGATTCTGATTGGATACCATCAAGCCTATATTCAAATTACAGCGCATGTATTTGAAGTTATCGCGTATACGACAGCGGCTTATGGTTTGGTTCGATATATGTTCGAAGACCGCTATTTGACCAAAGATGAATTATTTGCGGCAGCAGCTGTTTTTACTTTAATTGCATGGAGCTTCGTATTTTTATATAGCATCTGCCAGCTATATGACCCACTGAGTTTTAGCATAACGCCTGAACAATCTGTTCAACATAGTTGGTTAGATTTGTTGTTTCTCAGTTTTAGTATTCAGTCGGCAACAGGTCTTTCAGATATTATGCCCTTGAGTCCGCTGGCGAGACTGATTGCCATGATTCAAATGTTTAGTGGAGTCATGTATCTGGCTTTGATTGTTTCGCGCTTAATTGCACTGCAATACATTGCTCATTTGCCAAAGCATCAGGATGATTAAAACAGAACGTTACATCTTGCTAACGGCATTCATCTGCAAAATCATGAATAATAAGTACTTAGATCAAAAAATAATCTCCAACCCTCGATATTGAGTCGATTTTCTATTCTGTTTTTGATGAAACTAACTCGGCTTTGTATGAGGTTGAGGATAAATGATCTCAATTCATATAGCGTTTTATCCAGTTTGAAGCGTTTCACCGAAAAATAAATATATAGGGGAATTATGTCTTCTCAGCATCCTTCATGGTATTCAAATGTAAATCCACGTGTTTTTATCAGCACGGTACTCATCATTTTTGTATTTTTGGCCACTGTGGTGTTATCTCCTAATGGTTTTGAATTAGTTACTCAGCAACTGAACCAATGGATTACGGATTCTTTTAGTTGGTTCTATGTTTTAGCAGTTGCCATATTTCTGATCGTGCTGGCTTATATCGCAATTTCTGACTACGGCAAAATCAGGCTCGGTCCAGATCATAGCCAACCGAGTTACAGTAATGGCTCTTGGTTTGCAATGCTCTTTACCGCAGGTATGGGGATTGGCTTGATGTTTTTTGGGGTAGCAGAACCTGTAATGCATTATGTCTCTCCGCCAGTCGGTGATGGAGAAACGGTTATGGCAGCGCAGCAAGCGATGCGAGTGACTTTCTTCCACTGGGGACTTCATGCATGGGGGATCTATGCATTGATTGGATTGTCTTTGGCCTATTTTGCTTATCGACATCAATTGCCTTTAAAAGTGCGTTCTGCGCTGTATCCGATCATTGGAAAAAAAATTCATGGTCCAATGGGGGATGCCGTAGACACATTTGCCACGATTGGAACAGTATTTGGTGTGGCGACAACGTTGGGTTTTGGTGTAACGCAAATTAACTCAGGCTTGAATTATTTATTTGATGTTCCTCAATCAGCAAGTACACAAGTGATACTGATTATTATCGTCAGTGCATTGGCATCATTATCCGTTTTTCTAGGTTTAGAAAAAGGAATTAAACGGTTGTCTGAGCTGAATTTAGTATTGGCATTAAGCTTATTACTCTTTGTATTCTTCACGAGTTCTACCATTTATCTTTTGCAAACCACAATTCAGAACATGGGTCAGTATGTTTCTAATCTCTTTACCATGACATTTAATTTATATGCTTATCAACCCAATGGTTGGATTGGTGGTTGGACGATTATGTATTGGGCATGGTGGATCTCATGGTCACCATTTGTCGGGATGTTTATCGCACGTGTGTCTCACGGAAGAACTATTCGAGAGTTTATCGTTGGAGTTATGTTGATTCCTACTGGATTTACACTCATTTGGATGGGCTTTATGGGGAATGCTGCGCTCTTCAGTATTATGCAAGAAGGCAATGAAGCACTGATGCTAGCAGTACAGAAGGATTCTTCCGTTGCATTATTCGAATTTTTAAATAGCTTACCACTCGCTTCAATGATGAGTGTGGTAGCAACATCGCTGGTTATTTTATTCTTTGTCACTTCAGCGGATTCAGGTGCATTAGTTACAGACTATTTGACGGCTAAAGGTGAAGGTTCACCGACATGGCAACGACTCTTTTGGACTGTGCTTATGGCGGTATTGGCAATTGTATTATTATTGGTCGGTGGGCTCGGTGCTTTACAATCTGCAACCATCATGAGTGCATTGCCATTCTCCGTCATTATGCTCTTTATTTGTTGGGGATTACTCAAAGCCTTAAAAGTAGATTTAATTAAAATGAATGCTCTGCAAGAGGCGAGAATTACACCTCGAGCAATTCATCAACCACGGAGTTGGCAAAAACGCTTAGGATTGATTATGCACTATCCTCATTCTAAGGAAGAGGTTGATGTATTTATTGAATCTCAAGTATATCAAGCATTAGAGCAAGTGCAGAAAGAGTTCAAGAGAAGACAGTTTAAGGTTAGTGTAAATCGATTGGGTGAAGGAATAGAGTTGAGGGTAGATCATCATGACGAGTTGAATTTCGTATATCAAGTGATGTCACAAAGAACAACGCCACCGAGCTTTATGCCAGATACAATGGTGAATGAGCAGGATTATTATCAGGCGGAAGTGTTTTTAAGAGAGGGTGGACAGGCCTATGATGTAATGGACTGGACACAAGAAGACTTAATTCAAGATGTCATTGATCAATACGAAAGACATTTACATTTCTTAAGTGTAATTCGTAGCCCTGAGTAAATAGTGAATGATTAAAAAAGGACGCATTATGCGTCCTTTTTTGATTCTGTATCTAATAATTTATTAGAAACGGAATTTAGCATTTAAGCCAACAGTTTCAGTATCACGGCTAGAACCATTTTCAGCGTTAGCATTTACATAACTTGCACCAACAGCTACAGCTGGAGTGATGAAGTAGTTTACGTTAGCACCGATAGCTGAGCTTGGAGTGCCATTAAAGCTTGATTCAGTATAAGAAACGCCTGCGCTTAACTGTGGATTGAAGTAAAGGTCAGATTTTAATTGGTAAAGTGTATCTTCACCGTATACTAAACCAGCTTCAAAGCCGACAGACATATTTGTATCAGTGATGCCGCCTACATATTTAGTACGAGCTGTGATCGCATCTTGATCTTCAGCAATAGTACCTGTTTCAAGTGCTGAGAATACGCTGCCGTTGTTGATTGCTTTAAAGACATCAAAAGAGTATTGATCAGCAACGCTTGTATAACCTACAGCAACTAAGAAGTTTGGAAGTAACATTGCACCAAGTTCTAAAGCATAACGATCGCCGTTACCATCTGCTAATTTAGCAACTTGTGGGTGGTTTAATGGGTTGTTTGCAGTGAAGTCATTTTTAGCATCAGTTTTTGAGTGGCTATATGACGCGCTTGCATATAAAGGAATAAGTTTAGTTGGGATATAAGCTTCAGCTTTTGCACCATAGTTATGTTGCTGAGCTTCAACTTTCTGATTAGCAGCTTTAATATCAGCAGAATATTCACCGAAGTTATAAGCAACAGAAACATTAGATGCTTGATTTAAGAAAGCCGCTTCAGCTAAAGGACCTTTAGTTGAGTCTACATTCTTGAAGTAGTAAGTACCTTGAACAGAACCAGTATAGTTATCATTGTTCAATGAGTCATCAAAGTATTCAGCAGCGCCTTGTACTTCAACTTGATATGCGTGTGCCCCAGTCATTGCTACTAATAAAGCAGTGGCTAAACTAATTTTTTTCATAATAGTTACCAAATAAATGTCGAATGAATATGCAGTAAATATTGTATTGTAACAATGTATTAAGTCAATGATCTTTAAGGTAATAGTCTGCTGGTCTAAATTTATGTTGTGTGTTATGTCTTGATACAAGAAGATTAAGAACATGAATTTTTGAACATTTTATTCAAAAATAACAATGTGATAAGGAGATTTTCAACGTCGATTAACCTTAAAAAATTGCATCGAAATTATACAAAAAAAAAAGATTATTAGAATCGGATAAAACGTATAAAGAAAATGTTAATTTACATGAAATTTAAGATTTTCGTTTAATTTTAACTCATTTGAAAATAAATAATGTGACTTTTTTCACCTACTTGGTGGTAAAGTGTTAGGTCGATTAGGAATTTCAAGGGGTTGCGATGTTTGCAATTTAAGTTAATTTTCACATAATTACATGCTCCTTAACTAAGTTTTTTTTTATATTTAAATAAATTGAGTTTTGCCTTTTAGATTTACTAAATATTATAGTGGTTATTTCTCTTATATGCCCAGCTTTCCCCAAGGCTGGGTTTTTTATAACTTATATTTATTTGCACTATTATAGTGCATAATCAGGTGTATTCTTTATCAATACTGAGCAAAAAAAAACCTAGTTTTCTATGAAAACTAGGTTTTTTCGCCAAAACTTGAGGGAAATACAGAAATTCTGCTGAGGTATATTTCTATCTCGCCCTAATGTGGGGCATTATGCACCAGCATATTGCACATGTAAATATTATTTTTAAAAAAAGTGTTAAAAATAGACAAAAAAAATTGGAAATAATCTGTCAAAATTGAATTAAATGCATTGGTCAAATTGGAACATTGAATTGAAAGGAATCTACGTTGTTGCACTTGTTTTAACGTCTGTTTTTTTATCTGCCTGCCAGGCCTTAGATCATATTAATCCGAGAACAAAAGCATACGATTTAAAAGACGATTCAATGCTGAATAGCAGTGAATCAAAGAATCAGCATCATATTGAGACCCTATTTAATCAGCAAAATATTCAAGGTGTATTTCTCACCTATGATGGCAAACACGTTAAAACTTACGGTTCTGATCGAACAAGAGCAAAAGAAAATTTTATCCCTGCATCCACTTTTAAAATAGTCAATGCTTTGATTGGATTAGAACATCATAAATCAACTCGGTATGAAGTGTTTAAATGGGATGGAAATAAGCGTTCATTTGATAGTTGGCAACGTGATTTTACGCTTGGTGAGGCCTTACAAGCATCTGTTGTACCTGTGTATCAAGCCTTAGCACACCGTATTGGACCAACATTGATGCAGCAGGAATTAAGTCGAATTCAGTATGGAAATGCAAAAGTCGGGGATGAGATAGATCAATTTTGGTTAAAAGGTCCTCTAGAGATTACACCTGATCAACAAGTTAAATTTGTTTATAGATTGGCACAGTTGTCATTGCCGTTTCGTAGAGATGTACAACAAGATGTAAGAGACATGATGTATGTTGAATCACGTGGTGCGAATAAGTTATATGCCAAAAGTGGTTGGGGAATGGATATTGAGCCTCAGGTGGGCTGGTATGTGGGTTTTGTAGAACAAGCCAGCGGTCAAGTCACTGCCTTTGCATTAAATTTAGAAATGAAAAATGGTGATAAAATTCAGCAACGGAAGGAAATCACTTTAGATATTTTAGATCGACTCGGTTTATTTCATTATTTACGTTAAAAGTCATATAAAAGATAAAAAAAACCCAGCCGATTGGGATGGCTGGGCTGAAAAAGGATGTTCTATATGTGGGAGAAACATCCGAGGGTAGAGCAAAATTCATTAAGCAAATCTGATATGAATCAGTGTCTTTGCGATGTAAGTATTATGGTTTAAAGGATGAAGTTTGTATAATGATTAAATATTATGCGCGTGATCTATTTTTTCGATGCTGATTAAGTGATCAAAATAATCATCTGATTTTAATTCAAAAAAAGTAAATACTGCGAAATATATCACTTGTATATTGGTGGAAAAATAATTTAAATATTAAACAAAAAAATTTACGGCATTACAATAGTGTGATATTTATCACGTTGTTTCTTAAATAAAAACTTGTGCTTTAAGTGCTTTTTAAGCATGGTTATATTGTAAAATATAACCAAGTTCAAAGAAATTTTATAAATCTCACCGCTTCATACGGTCTTTTATTTTAGAGGTAGTTTGGATGTTAAAATCACATTCCGAGCAAATTGGTCGCCGCCTATTTGTGTTCGTGATGATTATCGTCTTATCTATCCTCTGTATTTCAATCCCATTGGTCATTAGCCATTATCGCGAATATCAGAAATCACAAACAGCATTGATTGAAATTGAAAATCTTCGAGCCGTTGCTGCTCTAGCGAATCGTATTTCACGCGAGCGTGGCCCTGCGAACATGGCGATGTCGAGTTCACAAGAAGAGTTTGAAAAAAATAAACAAGCGCTTATTGAGTATCGTGCGGGAGTAGATGAACAAATTAAGGTCTCGATTCATCGATTAGATCAGTCTGGATATGATGGTTTAGAAGAGTACGTCGCTCAATACCTAAATCCAAAATTAGCGGAAGGTCGCAAACAAGTCGATCACTATATTTCGTTGCCATTTGCAGAGCGTACGCCTGAAGCTTTAGATCAAGCTATTCTTACAATGTTTAATGCGTGGGATAGCAGTCATGATTTACTGAAGAAACTGGTAATGCAGTCTAAAAGTAAAGACAGTTCGATGGGGCATTATTACACCATGATTTTGGTGTTGGCAGATTTGCGTGATCAGGCTGGACGTGTTGCTTCAAACGTAACTGCACATGTGACATTTCAGCAGCCGTTACCAAGTGACAATATTGCACGCGCATTACAAACGCAAAAACAAGTGCGCTATTTGTGGGATTTAGTGAATACCATCCAACCAGAACGCCATCGTACAGCTGAATTCGCTCGTTTACACCAAGAAGTGAAAACTCAGTTTATTGATCAAGGTTTACCTATCATCATGCGATTAATTGATGAAAGCCGAAAGGGACAACCTTATTTTTTATCAGGGACTGAATTAAGTGTAGCTGTATCTGGTAAATTCTTAACAGTTATCGATTTACAAGACTATTTGCTCAATAAGAGCGTTGAAATCGCGAAGTCAGAAAAAGACGCGAATCAATTGAACTTCCTACTCACGTTGATAGTCTCTTTAATTTCACTATTGGCTGCTTTATTTACGATGATCTATGTTCAACGTAAAGTTATTTCGCCGCTTATCATGGTGAGAGATAAATTAGTTGAATTATCGTATGCCAATGCTTTGGTCGATAGTAATTTTATTGAAGATCAGCAGAAGCAAGTACATTCATTACACGAAGCGATGCAAAAACTTCAGAAAATGTTGCATCAACGTGATGAGTTTGAATTTGAATTAAAGAATATTGCCAATACTGATAAATTAACAGGTGTTTCAAATCGTTTTGCTTTAGAAGCCTATACCAAACTTATGGAAGCTCAGCCCAATAAGTTTACCCAAACGTGTTTGATGATTGTAGATATTGATTATTTTAAACAGGTTAATGATCAATATGGTCATGTGGCAGGGGATCAGGTCATTCAGCAGGTGGCGAATTGTTTAAGTCATAATGTTCGATCAACCGATTTAGTCGTTCGCTTTGGTGGTGATGAATTTTTGGTGTTGATTGAAAATTTAGACCTTGAACATGGGTTACGTGCTGCAGAAAAGATGCGTAAGGGTATTGGTGATTTACAATTTACAGATGAGCAAGGTCAATCATTTACGGTTTCGATCAGTGTGGGTGTTGCGGTAGGTGCTGATTCTTGGAAAGCCTTATTTGCTAAGGCAGACCAAGCATTATTTAGGGCGAAAGCGCAGGGGCGTAATAGTGTTTCAAGCTAAGATTATGTGAATATTGGCAGTAGTTACGTCCTCAATTGTCAGTTAGGTTTTTTATTAAATTTGCGTAGGAGTTTCCTACTTTTGAAAGCACAAAAGTAGGCAAAATGCTTTTGTTTGATTGAGGATACATCCTTATATCCCAATCAAACGAGCGACATCCATGTCGCTTGTCATGTCATTAAATTTCAGTTTTGATCTTTGGTTTTCTCAATTAAATAGTTAATAAAGTTGGTGCACGCAACGAGCATAAATTTAGCGTCGATATAGGTTAGATTAGATTCTTCTAACATTGCATGGCGAATACCATCGCTATCGGATGTATAGCCATAAAGTTGGCTTAAACTTCCTTTAAGTGCAGGGTGTAAACCGAATTGATCTTCAATAATTTTAAGTGCTTTTCCTAAAGTAGCTTTATCGTCATTGGTCACAATTTTACAAATGGATTCAACAGCACTAATTGATTCTTTAATTGAATTCCGATGGTCAGGATTTTGGCGATCTGACATCAGTTGTAACGCTTGCTTTAAATGTTGTTGAACACCTGAAAATTGATTTGTATTTTCTAAAGCTTCTTCGATGGATTGGATTTCTAAATGAGCACTGATTTCTATAATTTCTAAGTTTATAAGCCGATACGCAGAATTTTCTTCTTCTAATAAGTTGTTAAGTTCATTTTTAATTTTATGGAGAATATCTGCTTCTGGATTAACCTTATGCAACTCAACTATAGTGAACTCCATAAAATCATAAATTTTAAACCAAGAGAGTTTGTTGAAAAAAATTCCTTTTAATTCTTTAATTTTTTCCAAGTTATTTATTGGGATATTGTCTGTTGATTCTTTTAAGAATTTATACCAATAATTTTGAATTAGTTGATCTAAAAAATTATGAGTGTCACGGTTGAATAGAAAAGGTTTACGATAGTTGCTATACAAATGAATATCTAATAAAGACCATAATCTAGTTTTTAATTCATTATCTATAGATTCTCGTTGTATGGCAGATTTTACTTTTGAATAGCCATACCTTTCTGCAAAACCCATTATTACCCCAAATAAAAACGGTGATTAATTCACCGTTTTAGCATAGAAATTGAATATTTAAAAATCCTCCCCCTTGCGGAGCAATGCTCCTCACATTTTTAAAGGAGGGAATTTCCCCCTCTTTAGAAAAGAGGGGTTAGGGGAGATTGTTATTTCAACATTGGCTTCAAGAATCTCGCTGTATGAGAAACCTTATTATTTGCCACTTCTTCAGGCGTACCTTCGGCAATAATCATACCACCACCTGCACCACCTTCAGGACCTAAGTCCACAATCCAGTCGGCAGTTTTAATGACATCTAAATTATGCTCAATCACCACGATGGTATTACCCTTATTGCGTAGCTCATGAAGAATATCTAAAAGTTTGGCAATATCGTGAAAATGTAAACCTGTAGTCGGCTCATCAAGCACATACAGGGTTTTACCTGTATCACGCTTCGCCAACTCACGTGCAAGTTTCACACGCTGTGCTTCACCACCTGAAAGCGTGGTTGCAGACTGACCTAAACGGATATAGCCTAAACCAACTTGATGTAAAGTTTCTAAACGACGATGAATAACAGGAATCGCATCAAAGAAATGCATGGCGTCTTCAACCGTCATCTCTAACACGTCAGAAATGTTTTTGCCTTTATAGCCGACTTCCAATGTTTCACGGTTATAACGCTTGCCGTGGCAGGCATCGCATGGCACATACATATCCGGTAAGAAATGCATCGCCACTTTAATCATGCCGTCGCCTTCACAGGCTTCACAGCGACCACCTTTCACGTTAAACGAGAAACGACCTGCGGCATACCCACGTGCTTTGGCTTCTGGGGTTTGAGCAAAGAGTTCACGAATTGGCGTAAACAAACCTGTATAGGTTGCAGGGTTTGAGCGCGGTGTACGTCCAATTGGGCTTTGGTCAATATCCACGACTTTATCGAGGAATTGTAAGCCATCAATCGAATCAAATTTTTCTGCCGTTAACGTCGTTGCACCATTCAATTGTGTTGCAGCAAGTGGCAATAAAGTACGGTTAATTAAAGTCGATTTACCTGAACCCGATACACCCGTCACACAGGTCATAACACCTAAAGGAATGGTGAGATCAACATTCTTTAAGTTGTGACCACATGCACCCATCAGCTTAATTTGCTCATCAGGTTTAGGTGGTTGTACACGCGTTTTCGGCACCTCAATTTTTAACTTACCTGAAAGGTATTTGCCTGTCAGAGAATCCTCATTGGCTGCCAATTCATCATAAGTCCCCTCGGCAATGACATGACCGCCATGCACACCTGCACCCGGACCAATATCAATAATATGATCCGCTGCGCGAATGGCATCTTCATCATGCTCAACCACTAAAACGGTATTGCCGAGATCACGTAAACGAACCAAAGTCTCAAGCAAACGGTCATTGTCACGTTGATGCAAACCAATCGATGGCTCATCCAGCACATACATCACGCCCATTAAGCCAGCACCAATTTGCGAAGCTAAACGAATACGCTGTGCTTCACCGCCTGATAAGGTTTCGGCTGAACGAGATAGACTTAAATAGTTCAAGCCGACTGATACAAGGAAGTGCAAACGCTCACGAATTTCTTTAAAAATCTTATCGGCAATTTCACCTTTGGCGCCTTCAAGATTGAGATCTTGATAATAGCTTTCAGCATCGCCAATCGACATTTTGGTGATTTCGGCAATGGTTTTGTCTTTGACACGCACATGACGTGAAATTTCATTGAGACGTGAACCGCCACAAGCGTCACATGCAGCATTCGATAAATACTGAGCTAAATCATCACGTACATAGTTTGATTCAGTTTCACGGTAACGACGTTCTAAATGTGGTAAAACCCCTTCGAAAGCCATCACACGGTTATGACGGCGACCACGTTCATCGATATAGCTTAAATCAATTTTTTCTTTGCCTGTACCGTAAAGGAATTTCTTTTTGGTTTCCGCATCAAGTTCATTCCACGGCGTATCAAGAGAAAAGTCGAAATGTGCAGCGACTTTTTCAATCATGCTGTAATAGTATGGACGCTGACGATCCCAACCACGAATTGCCCCTTGGCTAATGCTGACTTCAGGGTTTGGAATGAGTTTGTCAGAACTAAAATGGCTGCGTGTCCCTAAACCATCACAGACTGGGCAAGCACCAAATGGGTTGTTAAAAGAAAACAGACGAGGTTCTAATTCGGCAACGGCACGGTCACATTCAGGACATGAGTGTTTTGCTGAAAACACACGATCAGATTGTTCGCCTTTCATCCATGACAAAATCGCAATATCGCCACCTAAACGCAGTGCGGTTTCAAAACTTTCTGCAATACGGTTGCCTAGGTCATCGCGGACTTTAAAACGATCGACCACGACTTCAATGGTGTGTTTTTTCTTCTTATCCAGTTCAGGCGGTGGATCAATTTCCATGATTTCACCGTCTACACGTGCACGGACGAAACCTTGGCTTTGTAATTGCTCAAATAAATTGGTGTATTCACCTTTGCGCTCACGTACAACAGGAGCAAGTAACAATAAAGCAGTACCTTCTTCAAGTGCTTTAACCGCATCAACCATTTCCGAGACGGTTTGTGCCACCATCGGCAAGTCATGCTCAGGGCAGTAGGGTGTACCCACTCGAGCATACAACAAACGTAAATAGTCATAAATTTCAGTAATCGTACCGACCGTTGAACGTGGGTTATGACTGGTTGATTTCTGCTCGATGGCAATAGCTGGGCTTAAACCTTCAATCGAATCGACTTCAGGTTTTTCCATTTGTGACAGGAATTGGCGTGCATAGGCAGATAAAGATTCCACATAGCGACGTTGACCTTCTGCATATAAGGTGTCGAAAGCCAGTGAAGATTTACCTGAACCTGAAAGTCCCGTAATCACCACGAATTTATCGCGTGGAATATCAAGGTTCACATTTTTTAAGTTATGGGTGCGTGCGCCTCGAATACGGATATGACTTTGGCTCATAAAACATCTCGAAAATATGCTGAGTGAAGGTGATATATGATAGCGATTTAATTTTGTTCAAGCACAAATGAAGAATAAAACACGACAAATTATGTCGGTAAAATTTCATTGAACAGCAAAAGTCCAATGTAAAGTGCTTTGAGAGCTCCTGCAATCTGATTTTAAATAGATGAACAAGACAGAATCAATTCGCAAATTTGATGTCATGATGAGCCATAGGATGTTAAGTATAAGTGAATTTCGGGTGAATATTGATCAGCAAGCACGTGAATAGTGACGTTCGAAAATAGAGTCCACCTGTTCAAAACATATATGTCTTTCAATAGCATGATGTTGACGTGCGTAAAAATTCACTTCTTTTTCTAAGTGTTGAAGAAAATCGTTATATTCCGCTTCGAAATGTTGTAAATCTAGAAAATCAAAACGTATAGAGCTTGAACAAGAGTATTGAGCAATGAAGTCGAGCATCAAATTTTGAATATGATGATTGGTAAAATAAATGAGATATGTGGCAGCAGATCCACAGTGTGTACAGCCTTTTTCTAAATAAACTTTCATTATTTAACCAACAGCATTTTAAAGTGAAATATGCACGGATTGCTTCTGTTCCCAGTGAATGTTGCATAGAAAACCTCAAGTAAATTTTATTTATGATAATGGGAATTATTATCAATAATAATTGTGCTTGAAGTTTGCTTTAAAATCCAGTCTTAAATCCATTTAAATCGAAATGAGCCTGAAAGTCGGCAATGCAGTTTAGATCACCGACCTTTAATTTGGTTATGCAGGTGATAGCATCATGAGTGATCTAGGCTTAACCATTGATGTTGATGATAGGCACTATCCCAGAATAAATATTCGAGTTCAGCTCCCCGTGTGTAAGCTTGATGCATTTTTTCAATGGTATGTTGATCGCTTTCTGCCGCAACACGGTCAATAATTTCAATGACTTTGCGTACTTCTTCGTTGAAATGCTCGCCAGCATAAGTGTCAATCCACGCTTGATAAGGATTATTTGCAATATTACGTTTAAGAATGTCTTTGCCCACTTCCGCATAAATCCAATAGCACGGCAGTAATGAAGCTAAAACGACAGGATAACTCTCTGACCATGCAGTAGCTGTCAGAAATGAGGTGTAATGATGGCAAGCAGCAGTCAAAGGTGTATTTTCAAAATCAGCTTTAGTGATGCCAAATTCGTGCATAAAACCATTGTGCAGTTCACGCTCAACCACAATTGCTTCATTAGCACCTTGCGTAAATTGAATAATGGCATCGGAGTCATATGCTTTAGCACCACAAATAGCCAATGCTCGACCATAGGCAACCAAATAATGCGCATCCTGAATGACGTAGTGGCAAAAAGCTTCTTGATTCAGTGTTCCAAGCGCCAGTTCTTGGTTAAAAGGGAGTGCTAATGTTTTTTGATATAAATCGTAGTTTCGTTGCCAAACGGCTTCTGAAAAACGCATAAATCCATCCTGAATAAAATCATCTCTAGGTATCATCTAAGATCATATCAATTTGTCGTTACAAAACTAGCTTGAGCGATACATCATCTTCAACAAAAAAATCATACGAAGAACTTTGGATAAATTTTGAAAACTCGTCATAATTAGCACAGTTTAATTGAGTGTCTTTTAGCGCTAGAGATCAGACATTCAATTTATAGAATTTTTACAAATCACTAAGCACAGACTTCACTTAATATTCGTCATATAAAAATCCTAAGTTTATGTTTTGTAAAATTTTTATTGATTCACCTCATTTTTTATAAGGTCGCTAGATTATGTGGAAACATTTTGGTTTCTCTATCGTATTCACGATCGTGTGTCTTGCGCTGTCTGCCTATTGGGGTTATACCCATGGTCCAGAAGCTGGCCTCAAGACCATGTTCACCGTACTGACCATCACTGCAATTTTAGCTGTGATGGAGGTTTCACTTTCTTTTGATAATGCTGTCGTCAATGCTTCAGTGCTTCGTCATTGGGATCACTTTTGGAAAATGCTTTTCCTGACTGTGGGTATTCTCATTGCAGTATTTGGTATGCGTTTAATCTTCCCAATTGTGATCGTCGCGGTCACAGCGGATATGGGCATGATGGAAGTTGTCAATTTGGCATTAAATGACCCTAAAGAATATTCGGCACGACTGATGAATCATCATCCTGAAATTGCAGCATTTGGTGGTGCATTCTTATTGATGGTATTCCTTAACTTTTTCTTGGATGATGGTAAAGACACGCATTGGTTCAAATGGATTGAGCGTCGTTTAGCGAAATTGGCATCTGTACCTGCACTATCTGTATTTGTTGCTTTAGTGGCTTTACTGATCATGGCTACTAATGTTGATGAAGCTAAACGCTTAGTCGTGACTATGGCGGGTATTTGGGGCATCGTCATTTATATTGGGGTACAAGTACTGAGCCATTTGCTGGGTGGTGAGCCTGAAATTGATGAAAATGGTAATGCAATTGGTCACGATAGTAATGGTGTGCCAACAGGCGTAGTCAAAGCAGGTATCGGCGGGTTCTTGTATTTAGAAGTATTGGATGCATCATTTAGTTTTGATGGTGTGATTGGTGCTTTTGCCATTACTTCAGATGTTGTGGTGATTATGTTAGGTCTTGCGATTGGTGCTATCTTTGTTCGTTCGATTACCATCTATCTCGTTGAGAAAGGCACTTTAGATGCTTACATCTATTTAGAACATGGTGCGCACTATGCAATTGGTGCATTGGCTTTCATTATGATTGCGAGTGGTACAGGCGTACATGTTCCTGAAGTGGTTACAGGTCTGATTGGTGTAGCATTTATTGTTTGGGCAGTGATTGCATCTATTCAATATAAGAAGCGTCAAGCGCTACAAGGCTAGATGAACACATCGAAAAAAGCACAGCACAAGCTGTGCTTTTTTTGCTTAAGGCCTTTGTTCTAGGGAAAACAGATGGTGTTGATCTTTATTTCAAATAAAATTCATGCCTGTTCATCAGCCGAATATTCTATAATCAAAGTAGACATAGAAATCAAGCGATAACCTAAATTTTATGATGAATGCCTTAGAACGCCGTTCCACATTTGCATTGAGCAGCATTTTTGCATTGCGAATGTTAGGTCTGTTTATGATTGTCCCGGTCTTTTCTGTTGCGGGACAGGCTTATGAATATGCAACACCTGCTTTGATTGGTTTGGCTGTAGGTGTGTATGGTTTGACTCAGGCAATACTACAAATTCCTTTTAGTTTGATTGCAGACCGTTATAGCCGAAAGCCGCTGATCGTATTGGGTTTATTGTTGTTTGCCTTGGGTGGTGCAATCGCAGCAATGTCAGACACAATCTATGGTGTGATTATAGGGCGTGCAATAGCTGGGGGTGGAGCTGTCTCTGCTGTCGTCATGGCGTTATTGGCAGATGTTACGCGTGAAGAAAATCGTATGAAGGCGATGGCAATGATGGGGATGAGTATTGGTCTCTCTTTCGTTATTGCATTTAGTTTAGGGCCATGGTTGACCAGCGTGGTGGGTATTTCAGGCTTATTCTGGGTGACCACACTCATGGGATTACTTGCCATTGCAATGCTATTTCTTGTTCCCAAAACAACACGTCATCATAAAAATTTTCAGCAAGGTTATCTCACTCAGCTAAAACAAGTTTTGAAAATGGGCGATTTAAATCGCTTACATGTTTCTGTGTTTGCTTTGCATTTATTGCTGACGG
Organism: Acinetobacter sp. DSM 11652; assembly: GCF_900109815.1. Lineage (NCBI taxonomy): Bacteria > Pseudomonadati > Pseudomonadota > Gammaproteobacteria > Moraxellales > Moraxellaceae > Acinetobacter > Acinetobacter sp. DSM 11652. The sequence continues at coordinate 51,900 of NZ_FOBK01000003.1, read as the reverse complement.
CGATGTTCATCTATGTGCCTTCTCAATTGATTGACTTTGCAGATATTCCTTTAGCTCAGCATGGTTTGATCTATCTTCCCTTATTGGTAATCAGTTTATTTTTTGCTTTTCCTAGTATCATTCTTGCTGAAAAATATCGAAAAATGCGAGGTATTTTTCTGACTGCGATTGCTGGGATCATCGCCGGTTTGATCGTGATGATTTTTGGATTTGAATCGAAATACATTTTGTTGCTTGGTTTAGGTCTTTTCTTTATTGCCTTTAATGTGATGGAAGCACTACTGCCATCTTGGTTATCGAAGGCAGCACCTATCCAATCCAAAGCGACAGCAATGGGTGTGAATGCCAGTGGTCAATTCTTAGGTGCTTTTTTTGGCGGTATACTGGGTGGGCAATTGCTGATGTTAAATAACACTGCTCTAGGCTGGGGGGTACTGACAGGAATTGCCATTCTTTGGCTGTTGATTAGTTTTGGATTAAAGCAGCCACGTTATTTATCATCACTGATTTTGAGTTTGCCCAAAGTCCAAGAAACAGATGAATGGACTTCTCAGTTACTGGCAATTCGTGGTATTGAAGAGGTCGTGGTGATGACTGATCAACAAGTGGTCTATGTCAAAGTTGATAAGCAGCAGTTAGATGACACTGCGCGACAACATTTAACGCACTTGTTGGGTAAAGAGGTAGCCATTTAATCATAACTCTTATAAAGTAAAACATAGAATCGAATAGGAAGATTAGAGCACATGCGCGGCGTGAATAAAGTTATTTTAGTTGGTACTTTAGGTAAAGATCCTGAGACAAAAACATTTCCCAATGGTGGTTCATTAACGCAGTTTTCAATTGCGACAAGTGAATCTTGGACAGATAAAAACTCAGGTGAACGCAAAGAACAAACAGAATGGCACCGTATCGTCTTACATAATCGTTTAGGTGAAATTGCACAGCAATATTTACGTAAAGGTTCAAAAGTTTATATTGAGGGCTCTTTACGTACCCGTCAGTGGACAGACCAAAATGGTCAAGAACGTTACACGACTGAAATTCGTGGCGAACAAATGCAGATGTTAGATTCTAATAATCGTCAGCAAAGTGAAAATGGTGGTGAAGGTTATAATCAACCACGTTTTAATAACAACCAAGGCGGTGGTTATGGCAACCAAGGTGGTTATAACAATAATAATCAAGGTAGCGGTTATGGTAACCAAGCTGGTTATGGTAATAACAACGTTAACCAAGGCTTCCAAAAGCCACAAAATCAACCAGCGCCGAAGCCAATGGCGACAGCACCATCTGATTTAGATGATGATTTACCGTTCTGAGACACCCTAGAGATATACTTTTGTTAAATTTTAATGTTTTTTATTATTTAACAATGAATTAAATAGTTAAAAACCCTTTGTATAACAAAGGGTTTTTTGTTTTTATGGTGATATAGTAAAACGTTTGTTCATAGTTGAATTAGGGATAGTTGAATGAAAGACGGGATTATATTTTTAACTTGTGTGCTGTGTAGCAGCATGAGCTTAGCACAATCACCACAATGGACCATGTTTGATCGGGATGATGGGGGCTGGTCATATATTGATAAAACGACCATTAAATCACTCGATCAAGCCTCGCATATTTTTGAAATTGACTATAAATATGTGTATGAACATGGCGTACCCTCATTAAACATCAAACCCAAGGGCTACATACAAGCCGTTCATCAAATTGATTGTCAAAATAAAGCCAGAGCCTATGTCAAAAGCCAGCGTTTTACGCCGCAAGGTAAAGCCGTAGATGATAATAATTCATTCGATACGATTTATTTTGAACCCATGTCAATGCAACTTTCTAAAAATATTAAGTTAATTGAAATGTTATGCATTAAATAAAATTTATTAAAGACTTTGTATAACGCTACAACTTATTGAGATTTGATGCGAATCCATGAGTGATCCTTCAAAGCCTTTTTAAATAACAAGGCTTTGAAGGATAGTTAACCTAAAATTAGAATTTACCATTCATAACGTAAACGGAATAAATGCATATCTGGGGTTTGGAACGTATCATGTGTATATAAACGTTCATAATCAAATCCAAAACCATGGTTAAATCTAGCTGCTATACCAACACCGAGATCACGGCGTTTAAACTCTGAGCCACTGGTATATTCAAGTTGATTTCCCATGATATAGGGCTGAATGAATTTGATACCGTATTCTTCAATCTTGAAGTGCTGTCCCGCATAAAATTCAACGCCATAAGCCTCAGTATTCAGCAATGATTGAAGTTGAAAATCGCTCGATTCACTGTAAGCATCAAAATTTGGAACTAGATTTTTATACCAACCAGCGCCAAAGCTAAGCATCCATTTTCCATCAAAATAAAATAATGAACTTGCCCAAATTTCTTGCTTTAAATCATGTTTATCTTGTTGATTGTTCAGACTAGCATCGTTGTACTTCCATGAGGTCGCCCAACTTAAATTTTTATTTAAATGCACATCAACTGCCAATTCGGCACCATTTTTACGTTGATATTGCACATCCGTATCTGCGACCGTCGTACTATCCTTGAACAAATAGCTGGCATATAAGTTTGCTTTATCCGTTTTGAGCTCATAACGTAAAGTTTTATGAGCTGCTTGCGTACCATCTGTATAAGCGACAGGGCTCCACGTTTGGGGCTGAGCCAAGGTTGAGTAATTCCATAGGTCAGTTTTGGCACCTACAATGTCGTAATAAATACTATAGATTTTTCCAAATTTAACGGTACCGTATGCTGAATCACGCAGACCAATATACGCCTGTTCGGTGGTGATGTTTTCATCAGAGGAACGGTAATGACCGTCCCAATCCAGCATCTTGGGAAGATTGATATAGTTTTGATAGCCTGCAATTAAATGCAAACGTTCATTCCATGCATAATCAGCATTGGCATACATACGGCTATTTGAGCTATAACCATCTCTGCGATATTTCTGATTTTCGTTAGATTGATCGTAATGATCGAAATTTAAGGCTTGTAGACGAATACTACCAGACGTGGTGAGTTTTAAACGATCGGATTCACTCACAATTTGCTGTTCATCAATGAGTGTTATCTCGGCAAATGTAAGATTTGACAAAATAAAGGTGCAGGAAAGCAATAGCTTGTAAAAGCATGGTTTTGACATAGTAACATCCGTGTGACTAGATATGAATTAAGCTGGTGATTCAGCTGATTAAAGCTGAGTAGAAATTAGGTGGTCATTATCGATTTAAAATATCGTTCCAAAATGGAATAGTGGTTGGTGTCTGCAAAACTCAAGAGATGCGTGAATTCAGGCTCTAGTTGCTGCCGAAATTGATAATATTTTTGGCTTTGCCATCTCAGTTCTGGTAACTCATCGAGTCCATACACAATCGTACAGGGCTTAGCAAAGTGCGTAGAATGTTCAACTGGACTTAAGTTTTTAATGTCTAGCTCAGATAAATTTAAAGGCTTGTTTAAATGCGTTTCTTGAATCGGTTTTAGGTCATAGATACCACTGAGTAATATCGCTGAACAAATCAAGGGATGATCTAAATTTAAAGCAGCCAAATGGGCACCAGCAGAATGTCCAACCACAATGACATTGGGGCTGATCCAAGTTTGTTTGTGGATATAATCGAGCGCTTTGCGAATTTGTAGATTAATCAGATTTAAACTACTTTGAGGCGCTAAATCATATTCAACCAACACACATTGAGCATTTTGCTTTAAAACAAATTCAGCAACAAAGGCAAAATCCCTTTTTTCACACCATTGCCAATAACCACCATGTATAAAAATAACAGTAGTATTGGTGGCAACAGGTGTGGGGAAAAAATCAAGTGTAGATCTTCGCTGAAAGTCGTACTGTAAATCGGCAATATGATGGTGTTGCTTATAAGTCGCTTGGCTCATTTTTTTAAAATCAGATAAGATCTGATTTTCATCCGTCACAGTTTGCGAGTTGTCATAGAGCATGATTTACAGCTCCTTTACTAGGCTTGTTCATTTTCAGTTAATTGATGCTTTAAGGATGATTTCTTCATTTGATAGAAAATGATTAACATCACGATAAAAGGCACGCCAAACTGGAGAGTTGATTTAAATTCTTGCGTAAACCATGTGGTAAGCGTGATTGCAAGAATGGCAAACAAACCACTAAAGGAAATATAACGACTACCAGGAATGCTGTATTTGAGGTGGATATTATTTTTTGCTAAGTTCTTTCTAAAGAAGTAGTGTGTGGCAAAGATCGCCCCCCAAGTAAATAAAGCTCCAAACATGGACAGTGCAATCATGATTGGAAATGCTGATTCGGGATTAATGCTATATACAATACTCGCCACGGCAATACCTGTTGCCGAAAGTAGCAAGGCATTGATGGGCACCCCATTTTTACGAATTTTACCAAACAGTTTCGGTGCATCTCCTGAACGTGACAAACTGAATAACATACGCGTTGAGATATATAACATGCTGTTCATTGCGGACAGTGCTGCCACAATCACAATGAAGTTTAAAATATGATCAGCAAAAGGAATGCCGACAATTTGCATAACAGACACGAAAGGACTGGTTGCACCTGGTGCTATCAATTGAGTCCATGGAACGAGAGTGACAATTAAACTCAGCGATAGTAAATAAAATAGAAATAAGCGAATCGCAGTGCTTTTGAAAGCGTATTTAACTGCTTTTTCAGGATCATTGGCTTCACCTGCAGCAACCGCGATCATTTCGATACTGAGATAACTAAAAATAGAAATAATGACACCAATCCAAACACCTTTAAATCCATTTGGCATAAAGCCATCATGTGCAGTGAGATTGTGAGTTAGCGCTTGATGAGGATTTGGATCTTGCGTCAAAATACCTATTGCCAACAGAATAAACACAATGATTGCAAACACTTTGATCGTCGAAAACCAATATTCAACTAAGCCAAATGCTTTGACACTATAAGCATTTACTGCGAGAAGTACGGTTGAAAAAAACACGATCCAAATACCTGAACCGACATGAGGAAACCAAAGTTTCATATAGTCAGCCACGGCGGTAATTTCAGTGCCTACAGCCAACACGATACATGCCCAGTAGCTATAACGAACTAAGAAACCAGAAAGTGGGTTGATATAATGTTCAGCGTAAGCACCAAACGAGCCTGAAGTGGGGTGTTGTACAGTCATTTCTGCCAAGCAAGCCATTAGTGCAAAAGCAATTAATCCGCCGATCGCATAGCTTAGAATGACAGCAGGTCCTGCAAAACTAATGGCAAATTTACTACCCATGAATAGACCGGTGCCAATGGCACCGCCTATTGCAATCATGCCCATTTGTTTAGCGGTTAATTTTTTATGTAATCCTGCTTCGCGTGTTTGAATTTTATCGAAGTTACTCATAAGCCCTCCTGGCCATGGTGATGTAAAGTGAGTAACTGAATTAAGTTACTTGACCTCGCACCGAATATTTTTCATTTTTCCATTCTTCATTCAGCATCACTTGTTTAAGATGTTGAACAGCATGCCAAATGTCTTCATGGCTTAGGTACAAAGGTGTGACCCCAAATCTGAGCACGGCTGGCTCTCGGTAATCTCCAATCACACCACGTGCAACAAGCGCTTGGACAATGGCATAACCGTGTTCATGGCAATAACTCACATGACTACCACGCTGTAAATGATCGATTGGTGTAATTAACTCAAAACCAAATTCAGCACATTCCTGTTCAACCAATTGAATAAAGAGATCTGTTAAATTTAGAGATTTTTCTCGGATCTTTTGCATGTCAGTTTTTAAGAACACATCTAAACCACATTCGATCAAACTCATGGACAAAATACTTTGTGTGCCACATAAAAAACGACGAATGCCTTGAGCTGGCTCGTAGTGATCAGCCATATCGAAAGGACGTTGATGACCCCACCATCCTGAAAGAGGTTGCCAAAATTTATTTTGGTGTTTTGCATTTACCCAGATAAGGGCAGGAGAACCTGGTCCACCATTAAGGTATTTATATGTGCAACTTACGGCAAAATCACTTTGGGTCTTGTTTAAATCGATTGGAACAGCGCCTGCAGAGTGGCATAGATCCCAGATGACCAAAGCGTTATATTGATGAATCGTTTGGTTGACTTGTTCCATGTCATAGAAATAGCCTGAGCGGTAATTGATATGTGACAACACCACAACTGCCGTTTGATGGGCTTTCAGAGTGGTTTCTAATTCATCAGGATGTTCGATTAAAACCAGTTGGTAGCCTTTTTGAACAAGGTCAATATAACCTTCAATAATATAGAGGTCAGTCGGGAAGACGTCCTTTTCCGCAATAATCACTTTACGTTCAGGAGCGATTCCAGCTTGGATTTTGACAGCAGCAGAGAGTGCTTTAAATAAGTTGAGTGTGGTTGAATCAGAGATCACCGTTTCGCCTGGATTTGCCCCAATGAGCTGAGCCACCTTATCACCTAACCGAGTCGATAATCCCCACCAATCCGCTTTGTTCCAGCTATTGATGAGATCTTCCCCCCACTCTTGGCTCACCACTTCTTGAGCACGTGTTAAAGCAGATTTAGGGCGTGCACCAAGGGAATTTCCATCTAGATAGATAGTATTCTCAGGTAAAGCAAATTCATTTTTTAAATGTTTCAGTTCGTCTTCAGCATCCCATGCTTTGCATTGATCTAAGGTAATCATTTTTATCCTAACTCGGTCCGTGTTATTTCATTCGATTTTATCACGGCATTTTTTCATATTTATCCGATAATTATGCTTGAAATTGCATGAAAACTGGATAGTATTCGAATTAAATATAAAAAATCAGGATGATATTTAGGAATGAATTTAGACCTCATTGATCATAAAATTTTAAGACTATTACAACAAAATGCACGACTAAGTCATCAAGAATTGGCAGATTTAGTGAATCTTTCTGCTTCAGCATGTCATCGACGTGTCAAAATTTTAGAAAACAATGGAGTCATCGAAAAATACCAAGCAAAAATTAATTATGAAAAATTGGGTATTCAAGTTGAGGCGATTGTCGAGATTAAACTCAATCAGCTGACCGAATCAGATCATCAGCACTTTCTGAGTCAGATTCGTAATTTTGATGAAGTGATCAATGCTTTTATCATTACAGGGGATTCGAATTACGTTCTCTTTGTGGCCACCAAAGATTTAAATGGGTTTTCCCAGTTTATTATTAATAAGTTAAACAAAATTAAAGGCATAGCCAACATTAATTCTAAAATTATTCTTGAAAAAGTGATCGAGAAGACCTTCATGTGATCATTAATTTTTTTTGAAAAAAAAGTGAATCCGTATTTTAAAATCAACCTCGAATTGATTTTACAAGCGATATTTTTTTTATGAGTTAAAACACATAAAACTGCTATTATGGTCCATCTTTTTTTTAAAATAATTCTATGAACGAACATTACAAATATATATACACTAAATTTAGTTTTTTTGGTTCATTACCTACATATAAGGTGTTTCTGAATGAACAAAATAAGATCGTAAAATGGGTCTTTGCTGATAACTCTTTTATCTATGGGTATATATCTGATTGGGCATTGAATCATTCTGGTTTAGATGTGGGAAAGGCTACTTGGGCTGAAGAGTCGACATTATTACTAAATAATGAAAAATTTAAACTCAATTTGTATAGGTCTTTACATCAAAAATTTAAAACAGAATTATCTGAATAATTTATCTAGTAACGATAATGATTTTATAGTTTTTGATAAAAATAAATTATTTAGATTGCTATATATCTCAAACTAGCGTACAAATGCACTTGTTGATGCGGGATGGAGCAGTCTGGTAGCTCGTCGGGCTCATAACCCGAAGGTCGTTGGTTCAAATCCAGCTCCCGCTACCAATTAAAAACTAATTTAAAAGTTTACAACCTAATTGCGGTCGATCTGTAGTTAGGTTTTTTTATTAAAGAAAATTAAATCAATAAATCAATTAAATATGTGTTATATTGGTTTTCTAGAATTATAATTTTATTGTTTACTAATTTTATTTTGATCTGATATTAATTACATCTTTCATTCTATTAAAAGTCTATCTTCAAAATTATTTTCTAATTATTCATTACATAATATAGGAAATAAATGATGTCTAATTTAACAACTGGTACAGTTAAGTGGTTCAACGAAACTAAGGGTTTCGGATTTATCGCTGTAGATAATGGTCAAGATGTATTTGCTCATTTTAGTGAAATTCGAGCAAATGGTTTCAAGAATCTAGTCGAAGGACAGCGAGTTCAATTTGTTGTGCAACAAGGTCAGCGTGGCTTACAAGCAAGTGATATTGTAGCTATTTCATGAATACCTCATTAATTGAGGTGAAAGATCAGTTTGAAGTTAAATATGCAGTGATAGGTACATTTAATACTTCGCAGCATGCTTCGAACTTATCTCAAATAAATATTAAATTTATCACTGTTGATAATGAAAATATAAGACCTAGTTTTGATTTAAATTTTCATAGTTTAAATACTGGTAAAATTTACCAACTCATTTAAATATTAAAATTAAACCATAAAGTATTTTTTATGGTATAATCGTTGTTGATCGAATCCGTAAGCGAAACGGAAGTGTTTAGATAGAACTTAGAATTGCGTATTCTCAATTTATAGATTTTAATATCTATGATGTCTAAACAGTTAACGCAGAGCATGAACTCGCACCATGCCGATCTTAGAAGTCCACAATCTCATTGTGGGCTTTTTATAATTAAATACATGCTAATGTAAAATTGTAATTTGAATTATAGGCTTGAGCCTCTTCGATATCAGAATCCATACTCTCGATTTAAATATTTAATATTATTTTTAATTTTACATGAGCTCATGAATGAGTAAGTGAAAATGAATATCTCTAATGGCTGGACTACAGCAAAAGCAGTGAATGGTGAAACCATTCGAATTAACATTATCCCATTTCATAAAGTTCAAAATACGATGAGAGGGCAAATTCTTGTAGAAGTTTCTAAACAAGTTGAAGTCGAATCAGGTGAAGTATTTGAAATAAACTTAGATGGCCGATCTTTTTTCTTGGGATTTAATAATCTATATAAGATTATGATTTAAAAATATTTTTCATAAATGATGCTATTTTTAGTAGTAAAACCTTTAAAGATCATCAAGATAAATTTAAGAAAGCGATACAAAATCACAGACTCTGGTCTCGAGAGGATATAGTAGCAAGTATCCCAGCATAAAAATAAGAGAAGCCTAGATTCACTATCTAGGCTCTTTTTTTAGGTAGTCATGATAGGTTTATTGATCGAATTATTTTGATTGGTCTTAAGTAAATATACCGTGAATAATCTGAGCACAGTTCATCATAGAGCTTTTAGACTCGTAATTCGAGCGACGTTAGATCGCTACTTGATTTATTTCTATTGATGACCTTGAGTAATTTGATACAAAGTTAATTTTGATTTGTCTAGAGAATTGCTATTCTTGAGCTAGCGCTTGAAAATTTGAAATGTGAAACCGCCATACATATTTGTAAAAGTAATTCTATGAAAGATAATAAAAATGGGAAACGAATTTTGAGTAATGAACGGCGTCCTTTTGAAACGTCACTCCCGATACTACAAAAATCTAAGTTGGGGCATCATTTCTTTAGAGTGCAAAACTCACATATATCCATGGATCTTATTGAACTGATTCGTGGAAGAAAGTCATGATCGGTGCAATCGATGTGGCAACCAATCAAATTGAAACACTTGACGAGATGGTGAACACTTTGCGTAAAGTTTTGCAATTTGTCGATGCTGATAAGCTATACCCTTCAACCAACTGTGGAATGATACCACTGTCTCGTCACGAGGGACGTGACAAATTTGAAGCCTTAAGTACGGTTCAGCGATCTTAAACTAAGAAGTTAGTGCTTTAGCTGAGTTTATTTTCTACATTCAAGATGGATCATCTGTGCAATCACCTATATCCTAGGTTCGCACGAGTTTAGCAGTTTATATTTGAGAAGAGAAAAATGGTTGAAGCTTCAGACTACAGAAACGCAATGTCTTTATTAACCACTGCAGTCAATATTATTACAACAGCTAGTGAAACAGGACAGCATGGTTTCACGGCGTCTGCTGTATGTAGCGTTACTGATTCACCTGCTACACTTTTGGTGTGTATGAATCAATCATCCCGATCTCATCAGTATTTTATTGAGAACAAAGTTTTATCTGTCAATGTGCTCAGTTCTCAACATGAGTCTCTTTCAAATGCTTTTGCATCGAGTCAATTGAGTGCAGAACAACGTTTTGGATTAGCCCAATGGGGTAAATTGAAAACAGGTTGCCCGGTCTTAAAGGACGCTTTAGTCAGTTTTGATTGTGAGATTGAGCAAATTCAACAAGTGGGCACACACAGTATTTTTATTTGCCGAGTTGTAGCTATTCAACAAAGCTCGCAAGAGGAAAGTCTTGTCTATTTTAATCGATCTTATCATCAGGTTAATGCAAAAGAGGAAGTTTAATGAGCTAGAGCAGCAAGATTTTCAATCGTTTCATATAATGATTATAGAAATAGATCAGCGCTTGATTAATGATCTCGGGAAAAGATGGTGAATTGTAAGCCTCGAACAGTGAGCTTTCATAGTGTGAGGTTAAGCCCAATGGATATTACTCGAATCGTTTATGATCATACAGAGTGAATGATCTATCTCTTTGGGATGAAAAAAGACAAGTATTATTTTCAAAAATTTGAAACCAATTGAATAAATTTTCAAAAAATAAACAGTGTTTTATATTTGATTCATTCTCTTAAAGAAATATATTAACTTTTAAATCTAGAAATTCGATTGTTTTTATAAATACTTTCGGTTTTACCAATTTAATCATCTTTTGTATTCTCTATTTCAACGAAGCAACACTTTCACAAAGAAATAGAGGAAAACACATGAGTTTAATCAATACTGAAGTCAAACCATTCAATGCAACTGCTTATCAAAATGGTGAGTTCATTGAAGTTTCTGAGCAAGATTTTAAAGGTAAATGGTCTGTTGTCTTTTTCTATCCTGCAGATTTTACATTTGTATGTCCAACAGAATTAGGCGATCTTGCTGATAACTATGCTGAATTCCAAAAGTTAGGTGTAGAAATTTATGGTGTATCTACAGATACTCATTTCACACATAAAGCTTGGCATGATACTTCTGATGTGATTGGTAAAATTCAGTATCCACTTATTGGTGACCCAACGTGGACATTGTCTAAAAACTTTGATGTATTGATTGAATCTGAAGGTTTGGCAGATCGTGGTACATTTGTAATTGATCCTGAAGGAAAAATTCAAATTGTAGAGATTAATGCAGGTGGTATTGGTCGTGATGCTCAAGAACTTCTTCGCAAAGTGAAAGCGGCTCAATATGTTCATGCTCACCCAGGCGAAGTATGTCCTGCGAAATGGAAAGAAGGTGATGCTACACTTGCACCATCAATCGATCTTGTTGGTAAGATCTAAATTAAGTTGAAAAGTAAAGAACCAGCACGATGTGCTGGTTCTTTATTAAGAGGCATAACCTTCTTGATTTTGTGCTGCTTGTCGTAAACCTTCAACCAAGTGGTCGATGAGTTTTTCCATCACGAGTCGTTGTCCTTTACGTGATGCATAAACGAGTTGCACAGTCCCTATATTTGAGCACCAGTCAGGCAAGATGTGTATAAGCCGTCCTGCTGCCAAATCCTTTTGCACTGTAAGATAAGGTAGATCTGCAATACCTAATCCATCCATCACTGAATAATACACACCAGCCAAATCATTACTTTTAATACGTGGTTGTAATGGAATTTCAATGAGATCATGCCCTTCAATTCGATGCAAATTCCATTGATAATGAGTTTTTTGAGTTCCTAAAACAATTGTTGGAAAATCATTGATTTCAGTTGGATATTCTAAAACGCGACCCTGTAAAAGCTCAGGGGTTGCCACTAAACAATGAGTGGTTTTGATGACATCACGAACCACGATGGTGGAGTCTTCATTGGCAGAAAAATTAGTTCTGATCGCCAAGTCAATATCATCGTGCAATACATCTACGCGTCGGCTGGTTAATTCCATCTCGACTTGAACTTGTGGATAGCGCTTCAAAAAATCATTGAGTAAAGAGCGAATTTGATAACGCATCATTACGGGTGGGCAACTAATTTTAACTAGACCCTGAGGTTCACTTTTCTGTTTAAGTAAAACATTATGAGCGCAATCAACTTGGTTGATTACTTTTTCACATTCTTGAAAAAATTCTTGACCTAAAGGCGTTACTTTGAAATGGCGAGTAGAACGTTGAATGAGTGTGACATTAAATTTTGCTTCGAGTTCTAAAATACGTCGACTAAGCTTTGATTTAGTTATATTTGACGCGTCACTAGCAGCACTGAAACCGCCGTATTTAACGACCAAATAAAAATAGTAATAGTCATCAAATGAATGCAATTTTCACCTCGACGCCTGATCCGATAAAGTTTAAGCATAGGTTAAACTAAGCCGTTCAAGAAATCATCTTGGGTTTTGAATATGGTAAAAAAAAGCGACCCAAAGGTCGCTTTTATTAAATATTATTTTTTAGTGGTGTTCTTTACATAGCTAACCATTAAGTTTTTATAGTCAGGAATATGCTCACCGAATAAAGTACCTAAACCTTCGATATCATTACGCCAGTCACGATGTAACTCACCTGCAGCACCAAACCATGTCATAAGTTGAGCACCTGCTTGAGACATGCGGTTCCATGCAGCATCGCGCGTAATTTGGTTGAATGTACCAGATGCATCAGTAATCACGAATACATCAAAGTCTTCAGCAAGAGCTGAAAGTGTAGGGAATGCAACACATACTTCAGTCACAACACCAGCGATGATCAGTTGTTTTTTACCTGTCGCTTTAACAGCATTTACAAAATCTTCGTTATCCCAAGCATTGATTTGACCTGGACGCGCGATATATGGAGCATCAGGGAACATTTCAACTAATTCTGGAACGAGTGGACCATTAGGACCATCTTCAAAACTTGTTGTTAAAATTGTCGGCAAGTTAAAGTATTTTGCTGCTGCTGCGAGTGCTAAAACATTGTTTTTAAACTTATCAGGATCGATATCACGTACAAGAGAAAGAAGACCTGTTTGGTGATCGACTAAAAGCACTACTGCATTATCTTTATCTAAACGAACGTAAGGTTTGCCCATTATTATTAGCCTCTATGATGTTAGTAAGTGTGAATACGTATCAATGAACTCGTATTCAGTCACCAGTTATATTAGACTGAAAATGAGATAAATTTGTGACCATTTTTAGGATAATTAGTCTTATTAATAGGAATATTGTAATCATTAATTTCAAATTTCAGTGAGTAGTCACATATATGAATTAATTTAGATTATTATAATCATAAAAATAGGAATCTGTGTGGCAGTAAAGCTCTTTTTATTTTCTGTGCAAAGTCTAAAATGAGCGCATGTTCATCCTATCGAATATAGGAGTAAAAGATGAAAAGAGTAATTGGGGTTTATCGTAACCAACATACACATTGGGTTGGTGATGGTCTGCCAGTGCGTAACTTATTTTCTTATGATCGGTTAGGTCAAGCACTTAGTCCTTTTTTGTTATTAGATTATGGTGCACCACATCACTTTGAGCCAACGACACGTCAGTTAGGTGTTGGTTCACATCCTCATCGCGGATTTGAAACAGTGACTATCGCCTACCAAGGTGGTTTGGCACATAAGGATTCCAGTGGTGGTGGTGGTGTTATCGAGGCAGGAGATGTGCAATGGATGACTGCTGGGGCTGGATTGGTTCACGAAGAGTTTCATTCTCCTGAATTTGCTCAAAAAGGTGGAATTCTTGAAATGGCACAGCTTTGGGTCAATCTACCAGCTAAAGATAAAATGACTCAACCACGTTATCAAGCGATCACATCTCATGATATTCCAACAATTACCATGGATGATGATGCTGGTCACATCCGTGTAATTGCGGGTGAGTTTGGTGGTCATTATGGTCCTGCTGAAACATTTACTCCAATAAATGTGTGGGATGGTCAGCTTAAAGCTGAGTATGAAACATTCATACATGTTCCTGTAGATCACAACGTATTGGTTGTAGTGTTGAATGGTGAACTCGTAATTAATGGGACTCAAAAAGTTCTAGACAGTTCAATTGTGATGTTTGCTCGTGATGGTGAGGCAGCAATTCAATTGCAAGCATATAAAGATACACAATTTTTAGTGCTTACAGGAGAGCCACTAAATGAGCCAATTCAAGGGCATGGACCATTCGTCATGAACACCAAAGAAGAAATCATTCAAGCTTTTCATGATTTCAATAATGGTAAATTTGGTGAAATTGCACGTTAATTGGAACGAGAAAAGCTGAAATATCATTTCCGCTTTTTTTGTGATTATCATTTTAAAAAATAAAGGACCTCTATCCCACACAACAGAGGTCCTTATACGCTGTAATTTATATTTATTTTCTAGATCACATTCTATTTGTGCTTCTTATTAATGTGATGTAGTTCTCATTTTCAAAACAATGATAATGCATTTTTTTTAAGCTGTAAACTAAAAAATTAAATTATTGGTGAAAATATCTATTTTGTTTTTAAACATATTTTTTGATTTCTTAAAAAATACAAGTGTATTAAATATTTAGCGTATGACGAATAGTGTAGCAAGAATTTTACGTAAATTTATTTGATTAAAAAATAATCAAAAACAAATAAAATCTGGAAGTTTTTAATAGCAAGTTTCAAAGTGTTCTATCGCATAATTAAAAAAATTTTTAATGCTTGGATCATAATTTTGAAAATTGCAGTGATTGGAAGTGGTATGGCAGGGTTGGCAACTGCGAGAATTCTCAAGGATGCTGGTCACCAGATCACAGTTTTCGAGGCGCTTCCAGGGCGTGGTATGGATAGTTATAGTCTTGAGTATGAAGGTGGGATTATTGATTCGCCATTACGTGTCATGAATCCAATGCTCTGGAAAAATACATTGAGTCTTGCCACACATTTGGGTCTCAATACTTTTCCAGTACGTACCTATATGTCATGTAGCTGGTTATTTGAAGATAAAATCGATACTTGGCTGACAACATCACGTTCACGTATAGGCAACTTTCCAATCATTAACAATCGAAAAGGATTAAAGCAATATGGCATCCGTTTAGTGAAAGGGATGTTACAACTTAGATCTGCATTGAAGCAGTTTTTTAAATCTAAGAATCAAGATATCACTTTAGATGAGTTCGTTAAATATAACCAAATAGAAGAGGTATTTTGGAATGGGGCAGTCATGCCTGTCCTATTTACCATTTGTACATGTGATGCAAAAACAATTGGTGAATGGCCAGCAAAACCATTGTTGATTTTCTTACGTCAACTGACGGATGGAGATGCACTCCTTCGAATTCAAGGTGGGACACCAGCTTTCGTTGATAAATTGCTGGAAGATATCGATTTAAGAAGTGGGCAGCCCATTACTCGTGTACAAGAGCAGGGTGATTTAGTCTATGTGGAAAATGAAGCAGGTGAATCTGACTTATTTGATCGTGTGATAGTCGCGACACCAACAACAAAAGTTCATGAGTTTTTAGATGCTGAACAGTTTGCGGATGATATTGCACTTCTCAAACAATTTAAGTTTGTTGATGGTGAGCTGGTCATTCATACTGATTCAGTGGTAATGCCTGTGAAGCGTAAAGATTGGTGCGTATTGAGTTATATGATGGATCGTAAATTTACTAAACAGCATTTCACTGTTTGGCTGAATTCGATTGAGCCAACATTAGTGGGTAAATCTCCTGTTTTTCAAACTTGGAATCCAGTAATTGAGATTGATCCTAAAAAAGTAATACATAAAGTGAAGCTCACTAGAGCTGTTGTAGACCGTCATACTTTACCACTAACCCATGAGTTGAGTGCTCGTCACCAACAACAAGGTCGCAAAGTATTTTATTGTGGTTCTTGGTCATGTGATGGATTGCCAATTTTGGAGTCAGCGGTGACTTCAGCAATGGATATAGCAAAATTACTTGATGCGCCGTTACCATTTTTAGGTTTAAAGCCTAAGGTACAGGTTGCACCAGAGTTAGGATATTAAGGGATTGAATGAAGAAGCTCCAAGCATGGATGAAAGCCCCTCGACATAAATATGCGATCAATGCAGCTTTATTGGGGGATTACCGTAATTGTGCTTGGAGTAATTTAGGTCTGTGGAAAACTGACCAGCTGAATTATCCACAAGCCTGCGAGTTACTCGCAATAACCCTTGCTCAATCTATTGATTTAAATTCAAAAGATAAATTAATTGATTTAGGTTGTGGACAAGGTGCTAGCCTAATTTTATGGAAAGAAAAATTTCAAATCGAATACTTGGAAGGAATTGAATTACAAGAATATTATGTAAATCATACGCGTAAATTTTTACCTCATGTCAATCGGATCTCGCAGGGAACATTTTTAAATTTAGAATCTAGATCATTTGAATTTAAATTTGATGCGGCAATTTGCATCGATGCTGCTTATCACAGTAATTTGAATTTATTTCTTCGTTCTGTAGATGGTATTTTGAATTCAAAAGGACGCTTAGCATTTCATTATCTTGCTTTGAATTCAAAGTTCTATACTTTGAGTCCTCTAGCGCAATTGAAAGTTAAATTATTATTAAAAGCAGCTGACGTTCAACTGAACCATTTGCACTCATTCGATGAAACACAATCAATCTTAGTGCAAACGGGTTTTAGAGATATACATATTCAAGATTTGAGTCACGAGGTATTTGCAGGATTTGCAACGTATATTCAGAGTGATATTTTTAAAAATAACATCCAAGCTCATTCGTATCACGTTTTAGATTTGGCAAAAATTAAGATGACAGCAAAGTTGTGTGCGAAACTTTATCAAGAGGGGATCGTGCGATATGTACAAGTGAGTGCAAGTAAAAAATAAATCATCAAAAACAACAAAGCCTCACTAAAAAGCGAGGCTAAGTATAAAATGGTGCCGGCACACGGATTCGAACTGTGGACCTACTGATTACAAGTCAGTTGCTCTACCAACTGAGCTATGCCGGCAACGTGGAGAGAATAATAGCGTTTTTTCACTAAAACGCAAGTCAAAAATTAATCGATTAATTAAAATTGAGCAGGATGAATTGTTTTTGCTTTATTTTTGATCGTCTTTTCTCCTCATTTTATAGTGATGCCCGTCATAGCGTGTACAGGCATCTTGAGAAAATTTTATAGGATCAGCTATTTGTTTTTTAGAATACGATCAAGGTCTTGTGCACACTCTTCAAGAGTATAAGCCATATCAAATTGCATTTGAGGTTTTAACTCTTGTGCTAATTTTCTCCATTGCTCAATTAATCTTAGCGCTTTTTGAATTTTGTGTTTATTCACATCTTTAGCGATAGTGGGTGTGTAGCCACCACGTTTTGCATTTTTAATTTGTTTTACATAGTTGGCGCTGTTATTCATATTATCTCCGGAATAGCAGGTTCTCTATTTTATAGGTGTGCAAAAATCATCTATTTGAATAACGTTGTTAGGTTGTTCAGCTCCTTAAGTATTGTTTTTATTAACTTAACATGATGTTGATGACAGTAAAATGAAGCGAGATACGTGCCAAAAGCGAAGTTTTAGGCGAAAAAAAACCGAATCTCATGATTCGGTTTTTTAAATTCTGGCGGTGAAAGAGGGATTCGAACCCTCGATACGCTATTAACGTATACACACTTTCCAGGCGTGCTCCTTCAGCCACTCGGACACTTCACCAAGGCGTGCGATGATAACTAAAAAAAAAGCAGATGCCAAGTTGAAACAATTGATTTAAAGAAAAAGTTTTTAGCCAGTGATATGATTGCCGAAAAATTCTGTCGAATGCATGAAGACTAAAATATGCAAAGCACTGCAAAAAAAGCCGCACTTCCTGCGGTAACATTGGCAGCATTAGGGGTGGTGTTTGGTGACATTGGAACCAGTCCTCTGTATGCATTGCGTCAATGCTTCCTTACGGCTCATATTGCAATTACTGAGGCAACCGTTCTGGGCATTTTGTCGCTCATTTTCTGGTGCATGATGCTCACCATCAGCTTTAAATATGTCTCAGTCATTATGAAGGCAGATAACAATGGTGAAGGCGGTATTATGTCGCTTCTCGCCTTAAATCTACGTTCAACCCGTATTGCAGATCAACGCAAAATTTATCTGATTGCCTTGGGCTTTATCGGGGCATCACTGTTTTTTGGTGATGGCATTATTACCCCAGCAATTTCTATTTTATCCGCGATTGAAGGTTTAAGTATTGCGACTCCGATGTTTAATCAATGGTTATTACCATTGGCCGTCGGTATTTTAACAGCACTGTTTTTAATTCAGCGCCACGGCACGGCGACCATGGGTAAGTTCTTTGGACCAATCACATTATTGTGGTTTGCATCTATTGGACTATTAGGCTTATGGAGTGTTATGCAAACACCGTTCGTGTTAGCAATGATCAGTCCGCACTGGGCGTTTGGCTTTATCATCAACCAACCTTTTGTTGCATTCCTCACGATGGGTGCCGTTATTTTAACGATGACGGGGGGTGAAGCACTATATGCAGATATGGGGCATTTTGGTCGTATGCCCATTAAGCTTGCTTGGTTTGTGATTGTATTGCCAAGTCTAGTTTTTAACTATGCGGGTCAAGGTGCTTTACTTTTACGAGATCCAAATGCAATTGAGAACCCATTTTACCTGTTAGTCCCTGATTGGGCTTTATTTCCAATGATTGGTCTTGCAACCGCTGCTGCCGTGATTGCGTCTCAAGCGGTGATTACGGGCGTATTCTCAATGGTCAATCAAGCGATTCAATTACGCTATTTACCGCGTTTAACTGTGCAACACACCTCTGATGTTGAACAAGGACAAATCTATGTCCCGTTCATCAACTGGGTATTATTTATTTCAGTCATTATTCTCATTTTATTATTTGAAAATAGCGCGAATCTTGCCAGTGCCTACGGTGTAGCAGTGACCATGACGATGCTGTGCGGTACGATTTTAATTTCGATTTTAGCTTATGGCGTTTGGCGCTGGCCTGTTTGGAAAGTAGCACTTTTTGCCGTACCTTTATTGATCATTGACCTTGTTTTTGTTGCTTCGACTTCTTTAAAAATTGTTGGTGGTGGATGGGTGCCGATCTTGATTGGTGCAATTGTATTTACTGTTTTAATGACGTGGAAAGATGGTCGTCAAATCGTACTTAATAAGCTTGAGTCTGATGCGTTACCAATTGATCTCTTCATTCAAAGTGTCAAGATGAGTGATGAAACGCTCATTGTTCCTGGGGATGCAATTTTCCTCACAGGAACACCCAATATCGTTCCGCATGCGATGTTGCACAATATTAAGCATAATAAGGTTCTACACGAACGTAATATGATGATTACGGTCATTACTAAAGATGTACCATATGTACCTGATATTGAGAGAATTCGTGTAGAAAAGATGGATAATCGATTCTTTAGGATTTTTGTATATTATGGTTTTAAAGACCAACCCAACATTCCAGTTGCGCTGAAAGCGGCGTATGAGCAGTTAAATTTTGAATTTGATATGATGCAAATTAGTTTCTTTATTTCACGTGATCGTCTGATTCATACCGTGGGAGAAGGAATGGCGCCATGGCGTGAAAAATTATTTATATCAATGCAGCGGAATACCAGTCCTGTGAGTGATTTCTATTTAATTCCACCAAATCGCGTAGTCGAAATGGGAAGCCAGATCGAAATCTGAGTAAGCGTTTGCTAAAATTTTGGATATAAAAAAACCGCCTCAAGGCGGTTTTTTTATTAAGTCTAATACCTTACTCAGCCGCTGGTGCTTCTACAGGGGCTTCTTCAGTTGCATTTACTTCAGGTTGAGCTGGAACTGCAGTTTGTGCTTGAGGAGCAGTTTCTTCTGCTTCAGCAGGTGGTAAGTTTCCAATAGGCGCTTTCGCATCAGCAGGCGCTTGTGTTGTAGCACCTTCAGAAATAACTTTCATCTGACCATTAGCTAATACTTCTTGTAAAGTACCAGGCTGACCATTCACTGTTGTTACGACTTTAGCTTTAGAAAGGCTTTCCAAAGTTTCGCCAGCTTGAACTGGTGGCTCAGCAAATGCACTTGCACTTGCTAAAGATAAACCCATTACTAATGCTGTCAAAGAAGTATGTGCTAATTTCATAGTGTCCTCACTTTCAATTCTTTTAATTTACTAAATAACTTTTATACCATCTCACAAGTAATTGATGTAATTCAATCAAATACACGTAAAACCTTAAAGAGTATTAAAAAACTATTCTATAAAAACAACAATTTGTTACTTATTTTGAGTGATATTTGAACGGAATGCGAAGATCCTTTATTCACTTGAAAATTCACTTGATGTACTTCAAATTCATAGCTTGTTAAGCTGTGGCCGGTTTTGAATAAAGCCCACGCATTGGGCCAGAAGTTGAACACGGAATGAATAGGTAATCTGAGTTTGAATAATATTGTGGTAAAAGCTGTATTAGGTATTGTTGCAGCAGGAAGCTTTGCAATTGCTTTCGGTCAAGAAAAGTTGTCTTCATATCTGCCATTTTCAGGTTCGGTTAATAATACAGCTTGTCTAAATCAATTTTATCGCCAAGAGCCACCTTATTTAATCAAAGAGAGCTTAAATAAAGATCGCTACCCATTATGCTTTAATGGATTCACCACTATGTATTCTGGTGTCTCAAAAACACCATTATGGGTAGCTGAATATCTGAATCCAGATCGGCTGAGCCAAAAAATAAAAAGAGAAGACAGTTTCCATGAGGAGACTCGTGTAGCAGAAAAGCATCGAGCATTATTATCAGATTATCGTGGGTCGGGATATGACCGTGGTCATATGGCTCCAAATGCTGATATGCCAAATAAAGCTGCACAGTACGACAGTTTTTCTTTAGCCAATATGGTTCCTCAAGCTCCGCAGAATAACCAACAAATCTGGCGAGAAATTGAGGAAGCGACACGTGCAATCGTTACGAAGCAGAAACATGATGTGTATGTGATTACCGGGCCTGTATATAGTGGCAAAAAACTGAAAACCATTGGACGCGGTGTTATTGTTCCAACAGCGGTGTTTAAAGCCGTATATATACCTAAAACAGGTGCTATTGGCGTATATTACGCTCCCAATAATAATTCACTACAGATGCAAGTGGTCAGTGTATGCCAGTTAGAAGAAGTGCTTGGCATGAATCTGTTTCCTCAACTTACATCTGAGCAAAAGCGTAATACTTATAAATTGCCATTAAAAGCCAATCAGGTCAAAGCCCAAAAAGCGATAGAGTATTCGCACTGGGATGCCGAAAGCCAATGTGCAGTTGATATCTCAACAGATCAACTCAAAGCGCTGCAAAAAGAGTTTAGTAGTCAAAGCGTACCTGTCAATACAACCGCAACGAATCAAGAGGCTAAGATCGATGGACAAGCACAAGATGCAATCGTGAAAGAGTTGGTTCAAGCGTTGTTGCAATATTTATTACAAATCCTTAAATAAAAAAGCTCGAATTCGCCCTGAAGATTCATTTATCTTCAGGGATTGATATTTATAAACTTAAAGAGATTTGCCATGTTTAAGCCTTTTAAAAATGGGACTGAGTCACATTCCATTCATGACTTGACGCTTGAAAACGATCTTGATCGTGTGAGTATTTATGGCAACTTGCAAATCACCAAAGATCAAGCCGGTTTAGCCGCTGCGAAAGCGTTAAAACAATATTTAGATGCAATGGTCATCTACTTAGAAGATCAAAAAAATTTAGCAGAAAAAATAGAAACGACGGCTGAGAATGAAATAGAAAATCCTTTCTTGTGATTCATCAATCATCTTTAGACTGAAGACTTAAATTCACAATCATCAAGTGCGAATATGATGTTGAATACGCCACTGTTGGGGCGTCATCTTCATCCACTGACGAAATGCGCGTTGGAATGCACTTTGTTCGGAATAACTGAGCAATAACGAAATCTCGTGTAAGCTGAGATAAGGATCTTGTAAATATTGAATCGCTAGAAGTTTGCGAACTTCTTGAACGCGCTGCTGATAGGTATCACCTTGATTTTGTAAATGGCGCTGAAGTTGTCTGACTGACATTCCCACTTGTTCTGCGACAGTTTGAATTTGATAATTGTGTCTTTGGATTCCAATCAGAATGGCTTGCTGTAACCGCTCATCGATTTGTGTGTTGTTGGGGAGTCGACTTAACAAATCTTGAGCTTGTTGCATCAGGAGTTTTTGTAAAGTTTGATCAGCTTGTTTAATCGGTGCTTGTAGGAGCTGGCTTGGAAAAGTAAGCTTGACATGAGGCTGAGAGAATTTTACTTTGCTCTGAAAAAAACGCTCATAAATCGCAATATTTTTTGGTGCTGGAAAGCGAAAGTGAATTTCTTGAATATGTAAATGCTCAATACCCGCATAACGTTTTAGAAATTCAACCAATAATGCCATCGCAATTTCATCCGTGATTTGTGTCGACAAATGCATTGGCAAATCTTCCCAACGTACGCTAAATACGCCTTGCTCCAGATCAACGGCGAGAGGTGTACCATCATAAATTAAACGATGATATTCATGATAACGGGTGAGTGCTTCTGCTAGGTTATCGCATGATAAAGCGATATACGCGATAATGCCTAAATGTTGTGGTTTGACCCATTGAGCAATTTCTAACCCTAACGCAGGTTGTGGGTGTACTTCATAAATTTCATTTAATATTTCACGCCAAATGCTAAAGTCAAAGCGTTCGGCTTGCTGAATACTTGCCAATTTTGCAGAAATAGGGAGACCGCTCTCTTCACAATAATTATGTAAGAGATGTCCAAGTCCACCATGAACCGAGCCTGAATAATCCTTTATCTGCTGCATGTGATTAATACTTTTCTTGTTTTATCAATTGAAATCACGATGAGTTATTAAGCCTGTTTTTACAGTGCCATACAAGCGCTTTTTCTACCATACGACATTGAAAAATATGTCGTGATTTGTCAATGAAAATTTTATCTTGCGTCAATGGTTGAGAGCTTGAGTTAGATATATTGAAAGAAAAGAAACAGGGATTTTGAACATGATTAAAGGTTTTGTTGCAGGCTTAATCATTGCCAATGGATTTGAATGGGTCGCGCATAAATATGTTCTACATGGTGTACACCGTCCGGGTAAAGCGAGGTTTAGTCCTGTGCCTAAAAATATGGAATCTCATTGGGCACATCACCGTGAAGTTAGAACACAAGATTTCCATGATGAGGGTTATGTAGAGGGAATCTCAAATTGGCGAACAAAAAATGAAATCGTATCATTGGGAATTGTTGCTGCTGTATTTGGAACAGCATTTTATCCAATCTCGAAAGGCATGAGTTTATCCGTGTTTTATAGTGCTTGTAACTACTACTACACGCATCGCAGAGCTCACCTCGAACCTCATTGGGCAAAAAAGAAAATTCCTTGGCACTATGACCACCATATGAATGCCAATCAAGATGCAAATTGGTGTGTCACTAAGCCTTGGTTTGATTACATTTTAGGAACACGTGTCATTTCAACGCCAGATTTGAAAGAAGATAACCCTTTAGGGGTGCAGTTACCGTCTTTTATTTCAAAACGAGTCAATCATATTGTTGAACAATATTTCCCCGCAAAGTGGGTTGAGCAGAAAGCAGCGCGCTCCGATATTTCAAAAAAAGCTTTGGCTATAGTGGAGTAAGTCAGATTAGATATAGAATTGGCTGAATTGACGTCTGATTTGTCATGATTGGTCAATAAAATATGTAGCTTTTGTCAAGATTTCGTGCAGATCTGTCATTTATGATATGAGATGAATAAATCGGAGAATGAAAATCTGATGGTAGAACTCTCCAGTTTATCGCTTTGCATAACGAACCAAGCGCTGTTTTTTCTTGGTTTTTAGGGCCTTCGGGCTCTTTTTTTTGCAAAAAAAAAGAGGCATTTGCCTCTTTTTTATGGGGCGTGATTAAAGACGCATTTCAATGCCTTGTTCAGCTAAATATTGTTTTGCTTCCGGGATGGTGTGTTGACCAAAGTGGAAGATAGAGGCTGCCAGCACCGCATCAGCACCCCCTTGTAAAATTCCGTCTGCTAGATGTTGAAGATTACCCACACCACCTGAAGCAATCGTTGGAATCGTTACACGATCATTAATCTGACGCATCAATGCTAAGTCATAACCAGCTTTTGTACCATCTGCATCCATTGACGTAATGAGCAATTCTCCTGCGCCGTATTCTGCCATTTTCACAGACCATTCAATCGCATCGATACCCGTTGGTTTGCGACCACCATGTGTGAAAATTTCCCACTTATTTTCACTCGTTTTTTTTGCATCAATCGCAACTACAATACATTGTGCACCAAAACGTTGAGAGGCTTCTTGAACGAATTCAGGGTTAAAGACAGCAGCTGAGTTAATACTGACTTTGTCTGCACCAGCGTTAAGCAATAAACGAATATCTTCAACTTTACGAACACCGCCACCTACAGTCAGTGGTACAAATACAGTTTCAGCCATGCGCTCAACCGTACGGTAAGTGGTGTCACGGCCATTAGATGTTGCAGTGATATCGAGAAAAGTAATCTCATCTGCACCTTGTTCGTTATAACGACGTGCTACTTCAACTGGGTCGCCTGCATCACGAATATCAAGGAATTGAACACCTTTTACAACTCGACCGTTATCTACGTCGAGGCAAGGAATAATACGTTTAGCAAGCATAATTTTTTCCAAAAATAACAGCCGATTATGAAACTTACAGACTTTGGTACTACACCTTGGTAGTCGGAGCAGGTATTCTATCAAAATAATGTAAGTTTTTTCGCAGGTTTTTTTATGTCGGTTTATACGACTTTGACTTTAAAGGAAGTTCAGGATTTTGCTACGCCTTATGGATTAGAGGTGATTGACCTGATTCCGATTCAAGGAGGTATTCAAAATACGAACTATTTTCTAGTTTGTGCAGATCAAACCGAATTTGTTTTAACAATTTTTGAAGATATGGATAAGCAAGGCGCAGGTGAACTCGTCCCTGTACTTGAGCATCTGGGTCATGCAGGTCTGCCTGTGCCTGTACCTTTGAAACATTCAGGACGTTCGATTCAGATCTTAAAAAATAAACCTGCACAAATTGCGCCTAGAATGCGTGGCAAGCATCCTATGCCTTCATCACTTGAACAGGTTCAGTCCATTGCTATTGCACAGGCTCAAATACATGTGGCTCTCGATAACTTTCCCTTAGAACGCGCAGAGTATCGTAATCATGATTATTGGTTAAGTGTGGCTCAGCAGCTTCGACCTACGTTAAATCCAGCCGATCAAGTATTATTAAATAGTTTGTTAGGTTTATATGACGCTCTTACCGCAATGTACCCTGATCGTCCACGAGGTTTTATCCATTCTGACCTATTTAGAGATAACACTTTATTTGAAGGGGCTACTTTAAAAGGGATACTCGATTTTTATGAGTTGAATAAAGATGAACTTTTGTTTGATATCGCCATTACGATGAATGATTTCTGTACAGAATATCCAAGTGTTCATTTGAATGAGGAAAAGGCCTTAGCATTCTTGGAAGCTTATCAAAGTGTACGTGAAATGACCAGTGATGAAAAATCATGCCTAGAACTCTATTTAGCGATGGCAGCTGGACGTTTCTGGATGATGCGTTTGCTAGTGGCTCAAAAGAACAAAGAAATGGGGCGTGTTAGCGAGGATATTTTGCAAAAAAATCCTTTAGAAATGCGCAATATGCTGGTTGAAAGATTAAAATTTGTCACAGCTTAAAAATTTAAAAAATCTGGGGGGAAATATGCGTGATCAAGGTCGTCTAGTTGAATGGTTTGATGAAAAAGGCTATGGATTTATTCAACCCAATGATTCATCCAAAGATCGCGTTTTCCTTCACATTAAAGATTTTGCCAAACCAGGCCCACGACCGATTCCAGGTTGTGCTTTGGAGTATATCGTTCAATTGGATGGTCAAGGTCGATTTAAAGCGAAACAAGTAACATACTTAAAAGCGACTCAGGCAAAAAAAGTAAAAACGAAGCCGCGTCATTCACCAGTTACTCAACAAAAAATGCAACCGATGCAAGTAGCGATTATTGCTTATATCTTGACGCTTGCTACATTAGTCCTATTGGGGCTATTGAGTATGATGGTGGTGTTGGTCATTTTATTGATGAACCTGATCACCTATGGCTTATATGCACACGATAAAGCGGCGGCTCAACAGGGGAGTCAACGTGTACCAGAAAATACATTACATGTGGTTTCTCTATTAGGAGGATGGCCGAGTGCTTGGCTTGCTCAGCAACGCTTGCGTCATAAAACACAAAAACAACCATTTCGAAAAATTTATTTCTGTACTATAGCGTTTAATATACTGATTATTTTATGGATAATTTCACCATTTAATGGTTTGAAATTATAAAGCCTCAAAAAAATTAAAAAGGTGACTTTATGAATTATACAGCTGATCAAGATCCAAACCGCAGCTTAACGATTTTACTTTACATCCTGTATATCATCGCTATTTTTTCAGCAGGTATTTTGGCGGTTATTGCGCTAATTATTAACTATTGGAAACGATCAAAGGTACAGGGCTCAATTTTTGAAAGTCATTTTACTTGGCAAATTCGTACTTTTTGGTGGTATTTAATTTGGAATATCATCGCGTTCCTGCCGTTTTTGTTCTTATTCTTCACGGGTGACAATCCTAATGCCTTTGCTGGTGTAGCACTGGGTGCAACAACATTCTGTATCGCAGTGATTGGTTTGTCATGGGTTTGGATTGTTTATCGTGCGATCAAAGGAATTATTAAGGTCAATGATAACGAGCCAATGTATCAATAATTAAAACTCATGAATGAGGTGGTGTCATGATTATTGAGCATGTTCATTTAAATATCAAAATGAACCAGAGTGAGGCATTCGAAAATGCTTTTAAATTAGCTAAAGACATTATTTCACCAATGAAGGGGCTAAATGCGGTTCAGCTGATT
Source organism: Acinetobacter sp. DSM 11652 (assembly GCF_900109815.1). Taxonomy (NCBI): domain Bacteria; kingdom Pseudomonadati; phylum Pseudomonadota; class Gammaproteobacteria; order Moraxellales; family Moraxellaceae; genus Acinetobacter; species Acinetobacter sp. DSM 11652. Next base: position 24,808 of record NZ_FOBK01000003.1, on the reverse strand, counting down.
AAAAATACGAATAATGAACATGCTTATATTTTACTGATTTACTGGGACAAACTTGAAGATCATACGGAAGGTTTTAGGCAGTCAGAGGCGTATTTAAAATGGAAGGAACTCTTGCATCCCTTTTATACGCCTATGCCTGAAGTGCAGTATTTTCAACCATGTATGATGTTAAAGCTAAAAGAGCCCCAATAAGCTTATTCTTTCTTCTTAAATTTTGGTCTCCACTCACTGGTAATTACACCGAGCACAACCAACACGCCACCTAAAATTGAGAGCATAGCTAAACGCTCACCTGCTAATCTCCCAATCAAAGCCGCCCAAACAGGTTCGCCAGAATAAATAATGGCAGCCTGTGAAGGGTCAACCACGCGTTGAGCCCAGTTCATGACTAACTGAATGATTGCACTTGCAAGTCCTAAACCTACAATAATCGCAACGAAGATCCAGTTAAACTCAGGGAGTTGTGTTTCACCCACCAATGGTGCCATTAGAAAACAAATTAACGATGCAAAAATGAGTTGTAATATCGTCACTCGGCGTAAATTGACTCGAGGCGCAAAGTAACTAATGAGAATAATTTCAAGTGCAATCGCAATTGATCCTATCAAGGTAATGATCTGACCAAATTCAAGCCGAATAGCACCAAACCCATTGCCTGTTAAGAAAACTAAACCTACAAAGGCGAGTCCTGCCCCTATCCATGTCATGACATGTGGCCTTTTGTTAAAGAGCAACCACAATAAGATGGGAACCAACGGCACATAAAGTGCTGTCAAAAAGGCAGATTCGCTACTGGTGATGGTCTGTAAGCCAATGGTTTGCGTTCCATAGCCAATTGCAATCACTGTTCCAATGCAAAATCCTGCCCAAATATCTTTGGCACTAAAATTTTTACAATATTGAAGTGAGATGAGACCAACAGCCAGCGCAGCTGCTGCAAATCGAAAGGCAACGAAAAGCACTGGTGTGCTGAAGCTCAATCCATATTTGACTGTTATGAAACTGGCACCCCAAATCATCGTAATTGCAATGAGGGCAAGTTGTGGTGTTTTGGTTTTAACGGTAGGAGATAATTTCAACATATTTTTTTAAGTAAGAAAAAAGAGGTCCTAAGACCTCTTTAGAAACATGCGCTATTAGAGCGCTTGTTCATCAAGTAATAATTGAGCTTCACGAAGATTTAAAGTGCCTTCATAAATTGCACGACCAGTAATCGCACCTAAAATACCAGGCTGACCTTTTAAGTTGCGAACGTCGTCTAGATTGGTCACACCGCCTGAAGCGATCACAGGTAAACCTGAATAAGTCGCAAGATTAACTGTTTGTTCGATATTCACACCTTGCATCATGCCATCACGTGCAATATCGGTATACACGATACTAGATACACCAGCATCTGCAAAGCGTTTAGCTAAATCAGTTGCTTTTACGTCAGTTACATTTGCCCAGCCATCAGTTGCGACCATGCCATTGATTGCATCAATACCGACAATGATGTGGCCTGCGAATTTTCTACAAGCTTCCTCAACAAACTCAGGTTCTTTGACTGCTTTTGTACCAATAATGACGAATGATACACCTGCATCTAAGTAGTGTTCGATAGTTTCAAGAGAACGGATGCCACCACCAATTTGAATTGGCAGTTCAGGTTGTGCTTTTGCAATCGCTTCCACAACAGGTTTGTGAATAGGTGTACCAGCGAAAGCACCATTTAGATCAACTAAATGTAAACGGCGAGCACCAGCGTCTACCCAATGTTGTGCTGTTGCCACAGGATCATCAGAGAAAACGGTATCGTCTTCCATACGACCTTGTTTTAAACGGACACATTTACCATCTTTAAGGTCAATTGCAGGGATAATCAGCATGCTTTCGCTCCTTGCCAGTATTCTGGAGTTTATTCGCAGCAATCTTAGCAAAGAAACATCAAATGAGCGAAGTAACAATGAAAAAAAACCGTCAGAACAATGTTGACGGTTTTTAATACGAACTTTGAATTAAATGTATGGTGTTGTATCTAAGTTAGAGATTAGATCAAAGCTAGTTGGTGTGATACTGGTTGGGATTGCACCTAAAGCATTTGTGATCTCTCCCGTGAATCCTACAAGATCACCCACGACAGGAATCGATGACAGAGCATCTGTTACAGGTGCTAAATCATCCAGTAAATTATCCAATGTTCCTGAGACGTCTCCTAATGTTCCTGTGACACTGCCTAAAGGATCATCAATGAGACCAGTCACGAGATCAAGAGGTTTGGTACTTGCGACATAATCTCCCGTTTCACTCACGAATCCCAAAAGATTTGAAGAAGTTTCTCCGACAACATCTACGACAGCACCTAAACCTGGCACTTGGCTTAGCAGGTCGGTCACGGGATCGGCTAAACCAGCGACTTCACCTACAACATTTGAAACATCTTTGATGGTTTGGCCTACAGTTGCAGTAGTGCCATTCAATGCAGTATTAATGCCCCCTAATAGATCTCCCTTCGAAAAATCATCAGCGATAGCGTGTAAGCCTCCGCTTAAATTTCCTAGTAAATTATTTTCAAGATTGAGTACCGATTCCACTGTATCTCCGATCAGTGGCAATTCTGTTAACTTATCCGTTAATGGTTTGGTCAGCATCCCTACTGTGTCAACAACGGTATCTACAACTGTCGTTACGGTTTCTAGAATAAAACCAACTGCTTTCGTAATTCCCTGTAAAGCAAGGCTTAGAACGCCACTGATTTTTCCAGTAAAAAGTTTAAACATGTGCAGATTGCTCCAAAATATATGTGGTTAGTGTTGGATCTTTGTTGTTTCAGCAAGTTCATAATTAACAAAGAAAAAAATTTCAGACAAATCGAAAAAAAACAATATAAGTGGAATAATTTTGAAGATATGCCGTAAAAACAGCAACTTAATACAACACAAGGGTAATGTTTAAAAATGTTAACAAAATCAATTGTTTATTGTGGTTTAATTTGGTGCTTGATAGAATAAATGTACACTTATAATGCATGAATATTATCGAGTAGCATGGTGTAAATACCTAAAATGCCAACTTGTTCGATTCGTTGATTGATTTTGTGAATTTTGTGTATTTTTTTAATGATTAAAATTGGTGCTCATTGTCTTTACATAAGTTAACAATTAATCATTGGGTCAATTTATTTTTCTTTTTAATTCAAACTGAGTAATGAGAAAAATTAGATCACACTTTTATTTGTGAATTATCTATATTGAAAATAATTTCAATTTCATCTGATTTGTTTGGCAATATTAGACTCAACTGCATAGGCTTAATGTTAAATTGAAACTGCAGACAGTGAATAAGATTTGGACAGAAGCGATGGCAGTTCAAGAAGATGATTTATTTAGCGAAGGTGCTAAAAAACTTAGAAAATTGATCAAAGAGAAAAACATTAAACCGACTGATGTGGTGAATGCATTGGGAGTCTCTAAGGAAACGCTGTCGAAATGGGTGCAAGAGTCAACTCCTGCCAATGCTCAACATCTAGTTGAATTAGCGAAAGTACTGAGTGCTGCAGAACGATGGGTTTCAGACGCTAAAGATGGTAAAAAATCAGAAAGTTTTAAACAGTATCCTTTGAAGGATGAGTTGGCTTTAAAAGATGCAACGCCAGAACAATTAATTTCAGAACTTAAAAGTCGTTATGCTGCGCTGAATCTAAAAGCAGAAATTAAAGTAACTGTTGAGCCAATTGAAGGTGGCTTTGTCGTAAAAGATATTTAGAGTAAAGTCTGAAAAAAAGCTCACTGAAAACAGTGAGCTTTATTATGGCTTTAAATTTTCCACTCTACAAAATTTTTCAACAACTGTAAGCCAGCTGTATGACTTTTTTCTGGATGGAACTGAGTAGCAAACAAATTATCTTTATGGATTGCGGTGCAGAATTCCAAACCGTAGTTACATGTCGCAGCAATGATCTCAGATTGTTTCGGTTCAACATAGAAACTATGTACGAAATAGAAACGAGCATCTTGATCAATGTTGTTCCACATTGGATGGCTTGGATCTGCTTGGTGTACCTGATTCCAACCCATATGGGGAACTTTTAAACCTTCAATATCTGGAAAGCGTTTAACAGCACCATCAAAAATGCCTAATGCATCTGCACCACCATTTTCTTCAGAGTGTTGCAGCAGAGCTTGCATGCCGACACAAATCGCAAGGACAGGCTTGTTGAAAACGGCATTGCGTACAACCTCGTCAATGCCAGCCTCGTGCATACCTTGCATGCAATCACGCATTGCACCAACGCCTGGGAACACAATTTTATCTGCTTGAGCAATCAGCTTAGGATCATTGGTCACATCAACGGTTGCACCAACATGCTCAAGTGCTTTTGCTGCTGAGTGAAGATTTCCCATGCCATAATCAAGAAGGGCAATACGGGTCATTACAAAGTACCTTTGGTTGAAGCTACAGTATTTTCTGCACGTGGATCTACTTCACACGCCATACGAAGTGCGCGTGCAAATGCTTTAAATACACTTTCAATTTGGTGATGGCTATTTTTACCTTTCAAATTGTCGATGTGTAGTGTCATTAATGCGTGATTCACAAAGCCTTGGAAAAACTCAGAGAATAGGTCGACATCAAAAGTACCAATGCGCGCGCGCGTAAATGGAATGTCCATCCATAAGCCAGGGCGGCCTGATAGGTCAACAACGACACGACTCAAGGACTCATCAAGTGGTGCATAGAAGTGACCATAGCGACGTAAACCTTTTTTGTCACCTAAAGCCTGTGCAAATGCCTGACCAAGGGTAATACCACAGTCTTCTACTGTATGGTGATCATCAATTTCTAAATCGCCGTCGCAATGAATATCGATATCAAATAAACCATGACGCTTGATTTGGTCGATCATATGGTCTAAAAATGGAACACCTGTATTGAGGGTGCCTTGACCAGTACCATCAAGATTCACGCGAACACGAATTTTGGTTTCGTTTGTGTTTCTTACCACTTCACTGATACGTTGCGTCATAGACACGTTCCTCAAAAACGTTAAAAATGATGAATGTAGATTTTCGATGTCACGAAAGTGACAGCATATTAGATTGCTCAGGAGGGTTAATCAATGCCTATAACCGTACATGCAATAACTTCGCTTGATAATGTTGAAGTTCGTGAACAGCTTGAGCGCTTATATGACACCAGTCCAGAATTTAGTGACGGACAAGATGCCATTGAACAACTTGAGCAAAACTTAGCTCAGTATACCTTACTTTACACGGCAGAATTTAATACAAAGATCATTGGGGCCATTTGGTCAACTGGACAAGGTGAAAGTCGAACGCTTGAAAATATCGTAGTTCATCCGGCTAACCGTGGACGTGGTGTCGCAGAGCGCTTAGTGAGTGAAGCATGTCGAATGGAAGAAGAGAAAGGCGTTAATCATTTTGAGCCTGGATGTGGTGCAATACATCGTTGTTTAAGTAGTTTGGAAAAAATTTAAAACTATTGTTCGATTTTAAACATTAAAAAGTCAGTCAATACTGGCTTTTTTTATTGGATTTGTATGTATTTACAGCGAATAATCTAAATATTGTTTTAAAAATATCCAGTTGTTTGAATATCCCAAAAACTTGCTTGACTATATCGAGATGAAACTGTTTAATACGCGACATCGGCGTGATAGCTCAGTTGGTAGAGCAACGGATTGAAAATCCGTGTGTCCCCAGTTCGATCCTGGGTCTCGCCACCATATTCTTTTAAGAATTTGTATTTTCAATCTCTGATCCCATCAGAGATTTTTTTTGGGTAAAATTTACTCGAACAAATAAAAAAATGCATGATTTTTATTGACTATTGAGCTCAGTTACGGCTTAATACACCCCATCGGCGTGATAGCTCAGTTGGTAGAGCAACGGATTGAAAATCCGTGTGTCCCCAGTTCGATCCTGGGTCTCGCCACCATATTCGAAAAATCCTCAACATTGTTGAGGATTTTTTTTTGCTTATAAAAAAATACAAAATGAAGTGAAGTCATGCATCATCCATTTTCTTTGATGTGCTAAGGTTGATTTCTCGATCAAATCCAAAATAAAAAATGAAAGACCTATTTTCTGATCAAAGTGAGCTTTATCAACAAGCCCGTCCAAGTTATCCATAAAGTGTGATTGACGAAATCTTAAAATATGTTCAGAACTATGAAATGGCTTGGGACTGCGGGGCTGGTTCAGGACAATTTACTCGGATATTAGCTCCGCATTTTAATCAAATCATTGCAACGGATATAAGCGCAGCACAGCTTCAGCAAGCCCCAGCAATAGATAATGTAATCTACCGAATTGAAAACGCTGAACATAGCAATTTTAAAGCACAATGTTTTGACCTGATTACAGTTGCCCAAGCCATTCATTGGTTTGACTTTGAGTTATTTTTTCAAGAAGTCTATCGAACACTGAAGCCCCAGGGTGTCTTTGCAGTGATTGGATATGGGCTTATTGAAGTGGAGAATGAGGAGCTCCAAAGCTGTATTGAAAAGCTATATTACCAAGTATTGAAAACATATTGGGAAAGTGAGCATCACTATATTGATCTGAAATATCAAACGATTCCATTTCCTTTTGAAGAAATCCCGACCCGTGAGCAGCACATGCATTGTAAATGGCGGATTGATCAATTGATTGATTATATAAATACATGGTCAGCTTTAAAGAAATATCTTAAACAAAATACGCAAGCCAATAATCAGGCGACACAAATCTTAAATCAGATGAGCCAATATGCCTTAACTTTGAATAATGATACCGGTCATAAATTTAATATTCGATTCCCAATATTTTTACGGATCGGTAAATTGATAAATGCTCCTGTTTTATAAAATTTCTTAATGATCGTGAATGAGTCTTTTAGCAAGGCATACAACTTCTTTTTCGTCATATCCCAATTGTTCATAAAAGTTTTGAATATCAATAAATTCTTTTTGCACTAAAAGCTGAATTTCTGGACAACCAAGTGCAATCAATCTTTTTTCCAAATGTTGAATCAACGCTGTAGCAACACCATTCCGTTGATGATTGGGATGTACCGCGAGGTAATTGATCCACCCGCGATGACCGTCGTAACCACCCATTAATGTTGCGATAATGAACTGATCTTTCACAGCCACCAAGAATAAGTCATCTTTTTGTGCAGCCTTCCTAAAAATATCAATTTCCGGATTATTCCATGGTCGTGTTAGATCACATCTTTCCCAGAGTTGAATGATGTCTTCTAAGTCAGTCTCAATATAAGGACGAATGATAAACATGATGCGCTCAAATGGTGGTTAATTTTAATACAGAGATTAGCCTACTCTGATGAAATTGATAACTCATAATCTTCTTATGTGTCTATTTTCTGCTTTACATTTATGCAGTCTTTTTTAGATAGGAAGATAAATATTAATAAAAAAGATTTGTCTGTGAGGTGAGTCTAACAATTCTTGTTAAGTAAATGATATTTAAGATAAATGGTAGTTGTGTTTGGCTGAAATGTTTTTAAAGATGGCTTTTATTACGTTCAGTGAGAGCGATGGGGAATGAGACAATTTAAGCAAGTTTTGTGGGGAATCTGTGCTTGGGGTCTTTCGAGTTTGAGTTGGGCGGCACATCCTAACAATGGGCATTTTAAATTACTGCCAGATGATCAGTTAAGTTTAGTCAATGCTTTAGGTATTGAGGAATCTCAAATTCGTGAAATTACATCTTTTAAATCTCAGGATTTAAACCATTTAGAAAATTTCGTGAGTGATAGAAAAAGGATTCATTATACAAAGGATGAAGAGCAACCTTTTAAAGCGCTTATGGACTTAACATCTATGAACTCTTTACAATTCAATGGACAGGTTTTGGAGCAGCGCTTTGATCTTCAAAATCGGCAGATTTACATTAAATTTGGCCCAATTCGTGTTGACCGAATGGAGATGCAGTTAAATATGGATGGAGTTTACCAATTAGGTCATATTTTAAATCCGCCACAAGCACTTCTTTCGTCAGCTACATTTTGACTCGATTGATATTTATTTGATGTCCCATAAAAAAAGAACCTCTATTACGGAGATTCTTTTGGGATTAAAGCCTGTGCACCTTCTGTGTTTTTCTTGCCTAATTTTTAAAGTAGCGCATAAAAAAGAATCCCCAAAGATGGGGATTCTTTTTAGATTAAAGCCTACGCGGACTTCGTCCTTATCTTACGTAAAAAAGAAAAGCAGTGCTTTCTTTTTTACTCAGGCTTTAGGCCTTCAGCTTTTTCTAAAGTTTCATCATTGTTGAAGAACTTTTCACGTTGTTCTTCAAGAAATTTTTTTGCATCAGCTTCAAAGACATTTAAACGTTTTTCATTGATTAAAGTAGTTTGATGCTTCAACCATTCGCCCCATGCTTGCTTAGAAACACTATCAAATAGTTCCTGACCTTTAGGGCCAGGGAATGGTGCAAAATCCAAACCTTCCATTTCTTTTTGATACTTACGGCAAAATACTTGGCGAGACATATCAATACTCCAAAAATATAATCAGAAATTAAGCGTAAAGAGCTTCTAAACGCGCATGAGCACGCTCAATTGCTGCTTCAACTTGAGCTGGTGCTGTTCCACCGATGTGGTTACGTGCATTGACTGAAGCTTCTAAAGTTAAAGCTTTTTCAAAGACGTCAGCTTGAATTAAATCAGAGAATTGTTGAAGTTGTTCAAGCGTAAGTTCTGATAAATCCTTACCTTCTTGTACGCCAAGCGCAACTGCTTTACCGACGATTTCATGTGCATCGCGGAATGCAACACCATTTTTTACCAAGTAATCAGCAAGGTCAGTTGCTGTTGAGAAACCACGCAGCGCTGCTTCGCGCATTTCAGGAATATTTGGAACAAGTGCAGGAATCATGTCTGCGAAAGCCATCAAAGAGCCACGAACTGTATCGATAGCATCAAATAGTGGTTCTTTATCTTCTTGATTGTCTTTGTTATATGCCAAAGGTTGACCTTTCATGAGGGTAAGTAGACTCATTAAGTCACCATATACACGGCCTGTTTTACCACGAACAAGTTCAGGTACATCAGGATTTTTCTTCTGAGGCATAATCGAAGAGCCTGTGCAGAAGCGGTCAGGAATATTCACAAACTTGAATTGTGCAGATGTCCAAAGAATTAATTCTTCAGACATACGAGATAAGTGCATCATGATGAGTGATGCCGCAGCATTAAACTCAATACCAAAATCACGATCAGATACAGCATCTAATGAGTTTTCTGCAACTGCTTCAAATCCTAAAAGTTCTGCTGTATAAGCACGATCGATTGGATAAGTGGTACCTGCAAGCGCAGCAGAACCTAAAGGCATACGATTCACGCGTTTACGGCAGTCAATCAAACGTTCTGAGTCACGTACCAGCATTTCAAACCATGCCATTAAATGATGTCCAAACGTCACAGGCTGTGCAGTTTGAAGATGTGTAAAGCCTGGCATGATTGTATTAGTATTTTTAGCAGCCAAGCCTAGAATGCCTTTTTGTAGTTTGTGTAATAACCCTAAGATGGCATCAATTTCATCACGTACATACAAACGAATATCCGTTGCTACTTGGTCATTACGGCTACGACCTGTATGTAATTTCTTACCTGTAATCCCAATACGTTGTGTTAATCGAGATTCAATGTTCATGTGAACATCTTCTAAATCAATACGCCATTCGAAGTTGCCAGCTTCAATGTCCGCTTTAATTGCGGTTAAGCCTGCGATGATGTCATCACGCTCTTGTTCAGTGAGTACACCGACTTTTGCCAACATCGTTGCATGTGCGATTGAACCTGCAATATCTTGTTTATAAAAGCGTTGGTCAAATTGAACAGATGCTGTAAATTCAGCGACAAAGGCATCAGTTGCTTCGGAAAAACGACCGCCCCACATACCTGAAGTTTGGGCTTGTGACGGATTAGAGGAATTAGAAGATGTGGTCATGTCGGCTCAGTAAAAGAAAAAGCAGTAATTTTGCATCAAGTATAACAAATTCAAATCAAGATGCCGAAGTCTTGCCTATGGATAATTCTTCAAAAGATAAACAAGAATTTATCGACGCCAATTTCTTTGTACGTATTGGACAATGGCAATATTTTGCAGAGCTGTTTATTGCCAGTATTTTTTTGGCGTTATTGCTGTGCCTAGCAGAGTCACAGTCTTGGTCAAATTTACAGACATCACAGGTGATCAGGTATGTGCTTTATATCAATTGGGTGGTATTGGTCTTTATCGCCGTAATTGATTTATTTAGGGGGTTTTGGCAAAAACTAACCACTTGGCAGTCTGCGATTTATACATTTGTACTATTAGAACTCATCATCCTGTTCACTACTTGTAGTTTGAATTTTCTGTTTTTTTGGGGAAGTAACTTTTCTTTACAAAAATTTTCATGGTTACTTTTATTTGATCATGTGATTTTACATATGAGCTATGGCGTATTGTTGATCACTTTTTGTTTACGATATATCTATGTTCGGGGTGAGTGGTTAAAGCAGCAACAAGGTGAATTGAATGCTCGAATTCAAGCCATGCAAGCAAGAATACATCCACACTTTCTTTTTAATAGTTTAAATAGTGTGGTGAGTCTGATTGGGAGTGATCCAGATAAAGCAGAGCAAATGCTCATCGATCTTTCAAGGCTGTTTAGAGCAAGCTTTCAAGAGCTTAAAATTGTCACATTAAAAGAAGAAATCCAATTGTGTGAACATTATTTGGCGGTTGAAAAGCTAAGGTTGGGTTCGAGATTAAATGTGGAATGGAATATCTTGCAACCAGAGCAGTTGGGCCAAGCAAGTATCCCTTTTTTAACTTTACAGCCTTTAATTGAGAATAGTATCTTTCATGGGGTGGAGAAAAAGTTAATTGATGCAAAGATTGTCATATTGGTTGAAATATTACAAAATCAAGTCACTATAGTCATTACTAACCCTTATATAGCCGATAAAATGGCCAATAGGGAGGGGAATGGTATTGCGATAGAAAACGTGAAACAGCGTTTGAAAGCACATTATGGGTATACGGTACAGTTTAGGAGTCATGCAGGTAATGGAATTTACACGACTGTAGTCCAGTACCAATATAAATAAAATCAAGTTAATACATTAAAATAAGCAACGTTAACTTGAGCAAGGAGGAACAATGGACATCCTAATTTGTGATGATGAGCCACTCGCGGTTGAGCGCTTATCTCGCTTGGTCACTCAATTGGGGCATCAAGTTGTTGCAACTGCGCACCATGGAAAAGAAGCTTTGACCTTAGTGCAACAATATGAGCCTGATGTAATTTTACTTGACATCCAAATGCCTGAAATGGATGGTTTGACATGTGCTCAGCATCTTTCACAGCTAAACCCAATGCCCGCTATTGTTTTTTGCACGGCCTATGATGAGCATGCTTTGACTGCTATTCAGGCACAAGCGAAAGGCTATTTATTAAAACCGATTATCAAATCAGAATTAGAAAATACACTCAATAATTTAACTAAACTTACTCAAGCTCAAATGTCGAATATAGAACAAAAAGAAAATATGGAAGAAAAACATCAACGTCAGCAAATCGCTGCGAAAACGTATCGTGGTCTTGAACTCATTCCTATCGAAAATGTTTACTATTTTCTAGCTGATCAGAAATACGTAACAGTACGACACAAAAACGGCAGTGTGTTGATTGATGAGACTTTAAAAGATCTAGAGCGTGAGTTTTCAAATAAATTTATACGAATTCATCGAAATGCGCTGATTGCATTGGATTATTTGGATGGATTGGAGTTGGTTGCTTCAGGTCAGTATCAAGTTCGTTGTCGTGAACTTGAAGAGAAATTGGCGGTCAGTCGCCGTCACTTACCTTTGCTTAGAGAAAGAATGCAAAATATTTAGTTGCCTAAAATTATAGTGATTGCCGAACAATTTACTTGCAATTTTGGGACAGCAGGGTAAGTTTAGGATGTCTAAAGTTTGGCAGCATTAAAATGATCAAAACCTTAAAAATTGCAACTCGTCAAAGTCCATTGGCTTTATGGCAGGCGGAGCATATTCGTGAGCGACTTGAGACCCTACATGCTGGTCTAAAAGTTGAGTTGGTGACGTTTGTGACCCAAGGTGATAAAATTTTAGACACTCCTTTAGCCAAGATTGGTGGAAAAGGTTTATTTGTTAAAGAGCTTGAGGCTGCATTACTTGATGGTCGTGCAGATCTGGCTGTCCATTCTATGAAAGATGTGCCGATGGCGCTCCCAGAAGGATTAAGTCTTGCTGTGATTTGCGAGCGAGAAGATCCTTTAGATGCTTTTGTTTCGAATACTTATAATAAGTTTGAAGATTTGCCCCTCGGAGCCAAAGTGGGAACTTCAAGTTTGCGTCGTAAATGTCAAATTTTAAAAGCTCGTCCAGATCTTGAGATTATAGATTTACGTGGAAATGTAGGCACGCGACTATCTAAGCTTGATTCGGGGCTTTACGATGCCATCATTTTGGCAAGCGCAGGTTTAAAGCGTTTAGGTTTAGCACAGCGTATTCGACACACGCTGGATACACAGACGAGTTTGCCCGCAGTTGGCCAAGGCGCATTAGGTCTTGAGTGTCGAGGTGACGATGCACGCGTATTAGAGTTGATTCGACCTTTATTACATGCAGAAACTGATGCGTGTGTTCGTGCAGAACGGGCATTTAATGCTTATTTGGAAGGTGGGTGTCAGGTACCGATTGCGGGATATGCGACTTTAAATGATCAACAGATTCAATTAGAGGGGCGCGTTGGCAGTGTGGATGGTCAAACATTATTGGTTGCTAAAGTAGAAGGTCCAGTTGAAAAAGCTGAAACGTTGGGTGTTTCACTAGCAAAAGCTTTGATTGACCAAGGTGCTGCTGATTTATTAAAAGCACTGTATAAATAAAAAAATGAAATGAAGTTTATCAATACTCGACCTGCAGATCGTGCTAAGCCTCTCAATGAGGCACTGGTACGTGCAGGATATGAGCCTATCGAGCTATCTGTACTAGAGTTGGCTGCTGTTCATTGGAGTGATGAACTTGATCAGCTCTTTCAGCAATTAATTTCAGCACAAGTGATTGTGGTCGTCAGTCCAACAGCCGTTGAAGTTGGCATGCAGTTTCTCGAAAAATCGGGACTTAGATTGACCGATTTAAATCATATCAAATGGATTGCAGTTGGCCGGAAAACAGCTGAAGCTCTAAGTCGATATGGTGTTAAAAGTTTAGTTCCAGATGTTGAAACATCTGAAGGAATGTTAAGTCTTCCGGTTTTAACACAAAATGCTGATCTCAAACGTATTGCGTTTTGGCGGGGAGAAGGTGGCCGTCAGTTCATGATGCAGCAGTGTCGTACTGCTAAAATTGAAGTACTTAATTTTGTTTTATACTCCCGCTACTGCCCAAGTGATGCTCAAGATAAATTTAAACATCTACTTGAAGCATTCAATGCAAATCCACAACCTTATGCTGTATTGATTAGTAGTGAAGCCAGTTGGAAAAATTGGCTGAGTTTATGCAAAAATTATCCTGTATTTATGCAACACGGTCATTACTTGGTTTTAGCGGATCGGTTATATCAGATCGTGTGTATGTATCAACAGACCTCAAATACTAAATTTCAAATCACTCAAATTGCGGACTTAATGCCAAATACGATTTTGTCGCAGCTTGAAAGTGAACATAGGCACTCATGAAGAAAATTTTATATCTATTCATTTTAGGCTTAATCATTTGGTTGATTAAACTCAGCTATGATCATTTTTCATTACAAGAAAAAGTTGAGTTGCAACAACAAACTCAACATAAATCAGAGCAATTAGTGGCAAGTTTGAATGATCAGTTGGTAGCAATTCAGCGCTCAAATCAGCAGGTTTCGTCTCAATCCAATCCACCTCAGCAAAACAATAATCAACAAGAAATTCAATCTGAAATCAATCCAATCAAACTCTTAAGTCAAAAATTAGAGCTAATTCAATTTGCCTTAGATCAACATGAGTTTGTATATGCACTTGAGCAACTCAATCAACTGGATCAACTGGTTGAGCGCTTGGCTTTGGCAGATACATTGCAGGTTTCAATGCATCGAGCTGTTGAGCATGATCAAAAAATGATTCAACAATATGTTGTGGCAAAAAATATTCAAATTGCTCAGTTAGGTGACTTGCTTGAAAATATTGATGCAAATTTGAAAAATGAACAACAAGTACAGCAACTCACGAGTGATAACTCTTCGCAATCCTCATGGTTTGAGCGTGTATTCAAAGTTGAACGCGTTGATGAACAGATGCCGGTATTACTTAATCGAAGATTAGTTTTAAAAGAAGTTCAATTGAGAGTGTTATTTGCTCAAAGAGCACTACAACAAGGACAATACATTGATTATCAAAATGCACTGACCTCAATTATCGATGAACTGGATCAACTGCCTGATGCTGCGGCAATCAAAATAAAAAATAAAGCGAAACATCTCAAACAAGCACAACTTTTACCTGTCCCTAAATTGAACAGTAAAGCAATTTTAGAGGGCTAATCATGAAACATATTTTTATAGTTTACGCATTAGTTGGTTTAATGATATTAGCCGTGTTAAGTGTGCTGAGTTATCAAGAAGGGCCAGGTTATATTTACATGCTTTGGCACGGTATTCAGATTCAAACGAACCTCTGGTTTGTTTCATTTTTTCTTCTATTCGTTGCTTTATCTCTTCATCTTTTATGGTTTTGGGTTGGAAAGATGAGATCAAGAGAGCAGCGTAAAATTCAACAAGTGACAGACTTTTCAAGGTTACATACGTATGAAAAATTAGGTGTTTTGTGGGTTTTGGAGGCCAACACAAAACAGCGAGAATATTTACAACCTGTGTTTGAGAACTCAGGATTACTCAAAGAAGTTATTCAATCTCGTATTTGGTTGAAGCAAGATCGTATTGATGATGCGTTGAGTGTTTTACAACAAAGTCCTGCAGATGCTTTTGAATTGGCTGAACTCCAGCGTATTGAAATTTATTTAGCTCAAGGGCTTCCAGATCAGGCTTTAACCCATTTGGAGTTTTTACATGGTCATATGCTGTCACCATGGTTAAAAGATCTTGAAGATGCTTATCAGCATAAGTTGAATCATCTATGGGGCAGATTTGCGATTCAATATCCATGGCATTATTTAAAATCCACGCAATATGGCCATTTAGATTTGGAACATAAAAAGAAATGGCTTTTAAAGCTACTCAATGATTTTGACAACGCTTCAAATACAGATTTAGAGCTTATTCAAATTCGGTATGCTCAAATGAGTGATCAAATTGTGTCGTCTTCATATGGTATTAAATCGTTATGGTTAAAACTTATTTCTCGCATTCCTGAGATGACTTTTGATGAAACTCAACTTTCTTTGTCTTTATTAGAAGAACGGTTCGATCAGGATATTTTTTATTTATGGTTTCAACAACAATTGTTAAAACAAAATCCTGATTATGAAATGCTTGAAAACCAGATTGATCATTTTGAAATGAAATATCCTGGATTACCGATTTTGAGTTTTTCTAAATGGCATATTTATACTGCGACTCATCGTGAACAGGATGCTGAGGCATTATTGCAATTATATCCTGATCACCCTTTAATGAACTATTTAAGAATTAAATCTGTATTAAAAGGCGATGCTGTATTAACTCAGCAATTGAACAGTGTCTTTGAGACCCATAATAAATTTATTCAATTTAAGTTATGAGAATGATGAATGAAACAAATGAATGAGTACAAAGTCATTACCCATCAAAAAGTCGCTTGGGGTGATATGGATGCTTTTGGACATGTCAATAATGTGATTTATTATCGCTATATTGAAACTGCTCGAATAGAGTATTTGAATCAATTAGAAATCTTAGCGTTAGATATTAATACTGTTGTGGCTTCAAATAGTTGTAAATATCTTAAACCAGTGTTTTATCCTGATTATTTACGCATTGGAACTAAAGTGGTTGAATTGCGTAACTCTGCCTTCAGGATGGAATATACAGTTTGGAGTGAGCAACAGAATGAAATTGTGGCAATTGCTGAGGCCGTTATAGTTTGTGTGGATAAAAATACAATGCAAAAGGTTTTGATTCCAGAGCATATTAGAGAAAAAATAATAGAAATAGACTCGGTTAATTAATGTGTTAAATTATTTGTTTTATTTATGTATATTAAATAACATGATGGATTGATTAAAATAATTTATAACAATAAGATGGCGCTTTATAAATCTAATAATGATATTGAATTTTTTGGAGTAAATGTTATGCCTGATATTAGTAATTTATCTGTTGAAGAGTTAAGAAAGTTAACTGCTGAAGCCCAAGCTTTGATCGAGTCTAAGAAAGATCAGGAAATTGAAGATGCTTATCATCAGATTACTCAAATTGCTGAATCAGTGGGTATGTCTTTAGAGCAATTCATTGAATATGGTGCACAAAAGCGTAAGAAAAGCACGCGTAAATCTGTAGAGCCTCGTTATCGTAATAAAAATAATGCTGCGGAGACTTGGACAGGGCGTGGAAAGAAGCCACGTTGGTTGGTTGCAGAGCTTGAAAAAGGTGCCAAATTAGAAGATTTCCTTATCTAATTTCACTGATTTGTCATGTAATGACACTAATATTAAAAAAACCAAGCAAATCTGCTTGGTTTTTTTATAAGTGAATTGGAGAAGTGTAAAATTTATGCATAATACCAAGATAGAAAATTTTCAAACATTTTGCGGTTAATTAGACTTAGATGTTGGTATACATGGAATGATAAAAAAATCAAAAAAAATGGTGTGGTTAAGCGTCGCTATCTTCGCTTTTTTATTATTTGTTTTTTTACAAGTTCCAGCATCGTGGCTCATTGCTAAATTTTATAAAAATAATCAAATTTTAAAAAATGTCAGTGGCAATATCTGGCAAGGTCAAGCAGATTGGCAAAAAGGAAATCTTGCAGGTTCTGTCATCTGGCAAACACGTCCTCTCGATCTGATTTTATTAAGAGCTGGTGCCAACTTAGAAATACATAGTGGTCAGACGCAACTCAACGGTGTGGTGGGTTATGGGCTTGGAAAAAAAATAATTATCAAAAATATGAATGGAAATATTGCCCCTGAAACACTCAAAACATTTGTGGATTGGCAATGGCCTCAGAATAGTATTCAGTTGAAGGATGTAGCATTTCAATTCAAACAAAACGATGGTTTTGCAAAAACCGCCGGAGAGATGCAATGGGGTGGTGGTACGCTAACTTATACCTTTGCCCAGAAACAAGAACGAATGAATATGCCATCTTTAAAAGGGCAATTTTCAGACGAAGCTGGAAAACTGCTCATTGATGTACAAGATCAGCGCGGGCAAAAAATGGCCAACCTTAGTTTAGATCCTGCATTAATGTTGGATGCACAGGTGACCCAAAGATTATTAATGAATGTGCCTTCATATGATGGTAAAGCTGGTTTGGATACCTTTGTTGTCAGTACGAGACAGCCACTGCTGAGTGGAGGCTTCTAATGAAGGGATTCCAAGATAAGTTTTCACAAATTTCATTTAAAGATTTAGATCGAATTGCTCCGCTTACTTTATTTATTCTGATTTTAATCTTAATGTGGAAGCTCGCTTCATTATTTTGGTTGGTGGTTGCACCACCGCAAGTCATGCAAGTTGAGCGAGTCGCATTAGGTTCGCAGCAACCTCCTGTTCCGAATATATCGAGTTTCTCTTTGTTTCAAGAAACAGGTGCGCAAGTGAGTGGTGCTGATGCTAATTTAGCGCTTACGTTGCAAGGGGTTGTGGTTTCGACGCCAAGTAGTCAATCTTCAGCCGTGATTAAAGTGCGAGAGGTTGCTGATCGTTATACCATTGGACAAACTTTGGAAGGAAGTTCTTACCAGCTTTCAGAAGTATATTGGGATCATGTGGTATTGAAACAGCCGAGTGGTGCGACGACTGAGTTGAGATTTACTGGAATAGAGAATCTTAATCAGCCACTGATACCTGACGCACAGCAAAATTCTGCTAATGCAACTTCGAATTCAGGTCAAACGACTACTCAAAATGCCATTGGTCAGGCAATCAATCAAATTCAAGAAAATCGTGAACAATACTTAAGTAATATGGGTGTCAACACCGATGGTGGTCAAGGTTATGAAGTCACGGATCGTACGCCTGCATTTTTGAGAAGCAAACTGGGATTAAGACCAGGCGATCGCGTTTTATCCTTGAATGGGCAATCAGTCGGTCAAGGACAAAGTGATGCGCAACTGCTAGAACAGGCTAGACGAGAAGGTAAAGTTCGCATTGAAGTAAAACGAGGTGATCAAGTGATGACCTTCCAACAAGAATTTTAAAATGTGTTAATTTGCATAAAGTATTAGGAAATATAACAAGTTATGGATTTTTTAAATCGAAATCGGTCACTTTGGGCGATGGTCGCAGTAGCACCAGTTTTGGCTGTCGCAAGTACCGCTGCGCAAGCGCAAACTTGGAAAATTAACCTGCGTGATGCAGATTTAACTGCATTTATTAATGAAGTGGCAGATATCACGGGAAAAAACTTCGCAGTTGATCCGCGGGTTCGGGGTAATGTGACGGTCATTTCAAATAAGGCTTTAAACAAAGCTGAAGTCTATGATTTGTTCTTGGGTGTGTTAAACGTTAATGGCGTTGTTGCTGTACCTGCGGGTAACACTATCCGCTTAGTCCCTGACAATAATGTAAAAAATTCAGGTGTGCCTTTTGATGCCTCTCGGAACGCACGAGGTGATCAAGTGGTCACTCGTGTCATTTGGCTGGAAAATACCAACCCCAGTGATCTAATCCCTGCGTTAAGACCACTCATGCCGCAATTTGCGCATTTGGCGGCGGTACAAGGAACAAATGCACTGATTGTTTCAGATCGTGCGAATAATATTGCACAGCTTGAAACGATTATTCGTAATTTAGATGGAACGGGACAAAACGATATTGAGGCAATTAGCTTGCAGTCTAGCCAAGCTGAAGAGCTGATTGTTTTGCTGGATTCAATGTCTTCTACGGGTGGTGCCAAAGACATTTCAGGTTCTCGAGTACGTATTATTGCAGATGCACGTACTAATCGGATTTTGATCAAGGGTGATCCAAGTACTCGTAAACGCATTCGTCAAATGATCGAAATGCTTGATGTTCCTTCAGCTGATCGCTTAGGCGGTCTAAAAGTATTTAAGCTTAAGTATGCAAGCGCAAAAAATTTGGCTGAAATTTTACAAGGTTTAGTATCTGGTCAGGCGGTGAATAGTACCAGTAATTCAAATAGTTCAAGCTCCAATTCAAGTGCTAGTAACTCATTAATTAATAATACTTCGAGTAATACGTCTTCAAATGGGAGTGTGAGTACTCCAGCGATTAATTTGAATAGTGGTTCAAATCAAAATCAACAAGACATTACGAGTTTTAATAGTAATGGCGTGAGTATTATTGCTGATGGTGCACAAAATGCATTAGTGGTAAAAGCAGATCCTCAACTCATGCGTGAAATTGAATCCGCTATTCAACAACTTGACGTGCGTCGTCAACAAATTCTCATTGAGGCTGCTATTGTTGAAGTTGAAGGAAATGACGTAGATCAATTGGGTGTTCAGTGGGCACTAGGTGACATCAGTAGTGGTATTGGTGTAATCAATTTTGATAAAGCGGGTGTGGGGCTGAGTCAATTGGCTTCTGGATTCCTTGGTAATGTAGCTACGGGTGCTGGTTTGATTGGAGCTGGTGCTTCATTGGCCTTAGGTGAATATAAAGAAGGTGCGAATGGATCACGTAAACTGTATGGCGCACTGATTCAGGCATTGAAGACCAATACTAAGTCGAACTTACTGTCTACACCATCGATTGTCACCATGGATAACGAGGAAGCTTATATCGTAGTGGGTGAGAATGTCCCATTCCAGACAGGATCTGTGACAACGACAGGTGGAACAGCAAACCCTTATACTTCAATTGAGCGTAAAGATGTTGGTGTAACATTAAAGGTCATTCCGCAAATTGGTGAAGGTGGAACAGTTCGTCTTGCTGTAGAACAAGAAGTATCCTCGGTGAAGCCAGATAGTGGTGAGGCGAAAGACTTGGTGACCACTAAGCGTGCCATAAAAACCTCGATTTTGGCTGAAAATGGTCAAACAATTGTACTGGGTGGTCTGATTTCAGATG
The DNA here is from genome assembly GCF_900109815.1 of Acinetobacter sp. DSM 11652. Classification (NCBI taxonomy): domain Bacteria; kingdom Pseudomonadati; phylum Pseudomonadota; class Gammaproteobacteria; order Moraxellales; family Moraxellaceae; genus Acinetobacter; species Acinetobacter sp. DSM 11652. The sequence continues at coordinate 4,619 of NZ_FOBK01000003.1, read as the reverse complement.
ATACTAAGTTAACGCGTCAAGGCGTCCCAGGTTTAAGCTCGATTCCTGGTTTGGGTAGACTGTTTAGAGCAGATGCAAAGAATAATGTGAAACGAAACCTACTCGTTTTTATTCATCCAACAATCGTAGGAGATACGGCTGATATTCGTAGATTGTCACAGCAACGCTATGATCGTTTATACAGTTTGCAGTTAGCACTGGATGGTGATGGGACATTTAAGAAGTTACCAGATAATGTTGATGATATCTTCCAACAGCGGTTGCCTGTATCAAGTACTCCTCAACCCGTCAAGCCTATCGTAGTGCCATCAACGCCTCAAGCAGTAGAGCCACAGGTACAGCGTTATACTGCTCCAACAGCGCAGTCTAAGCCAGTAGGGCGTGTGATTGAACGTCCAAATGTCATCGTGACTCAGGATCCTGTGGTGAAATCAACGCGAGTGCTGCCAAAGCCTGTGATTTACAATCAAGTTGCCACAACAAATACAAACAATGCCCAAGTCGTGGTGGAAACCCCTGTCGCGATTGAGCCAAAACAAGATGTGCAAAGAACACAAAATACGGTCACAACCACGACATTGAGACCATCTCGATAACATGCGTTCAATGTGAATCTCGAAAACAGCCATGTTAAAATGTCAAAACTTGAATAATGGATCGAAACTATGACTTGGAAATTACAAACAATTACTGGCGAATTTGCGGGTAAAGAAGTTGATATCGATCGAGACATGTTGGTGGGTCGTCATCAAGATGCAGATATTTTGATTCAGTCTGCAGATGTATCACGCCGTCATGCTGCTTTGTTTCTAAAAGAGCAGGTGCTCACTGTTCAAGACTTAGGTTCGTCAAATGGCACGTTTATTAACGATACAAAAGTTGCTGAAGGCGAAACTATTGTTAAAGATGGCGATATTCTGCAATTCGCTAGCCATAAATTTTCAGTTTTAGCACCTGCGCAATCTGCACAAACATTACAAGATGTTCAGCAGCCTAGCGAAGCAATCGCAACAGCTGAAATTTCTTCAAAGGTTGCAGTAGAGAAGACAGCAGCAGCTGAAATGCTTGAGCAGGGTATGCCTGATCTGAAAGAGCGAGATAGCTCAGTTCAGCTTACTCGAGATGGTATGCCTCAAAATGTAGGAATTCCTAAACCAGCGCCAATTCCTGAGGGAGTTGATGTTAATACAACTGTCAATAAGCATGAAGCGTGTGAGGTAAATATTCCTGCAGCTTGTACGGAAAAAGAGTTGGAAACTCAAAAAAATGCCAATATTGGCTTAATGGCATTATTGGTGTTAGTGATTGTGGCACTGGTTGCCTGGTTTATTTTCAACTAAGTTGCATGTGATTTTTTAAGGCATGCTTTCGCATGCCTTTTTTGTTAGGTTTAAAATAATGAATATTGCGAATTTGGAACAGCGTGACTTAATTCTTTTTGATCTGGATGGAACTTTGGTTGATTCGGCATTTGATCTATATCGTGCCATGAATATGAGTTTGAATGTATTAGAACTGCCTTTGGTCACAGAATCTCAAGTTCGAAATTGGATTGGCAAAGGGACTTCATTGTTCTGTCAGAGTGTTTTAATGCATCTGACTGGGCGTGTAGAGCCTTCTGAGCATCAACAATTATTGGATACTTTTTTAGAAATTTATAATGCCGAACCGTGCGTGGATACGCGTCCATTTCACGGCATTATCGAATTTTTAGAGTGGGGTCGAGCTCATCAAAAAAAAATGGTGTGTGTAACGAATAAGCCGGAATTACCCGCTAGAAAAATATTGGCTGAATTAAAGATGGATCACTATTTTGTGGATACGGTGGGTGGAGATCGTTTTGAGGTGAGAAAACCAGATCCTAAACCTTTGTTGCATTGTGTTGAGGCCTTTGGAACTGATCTGGACAATACCTTGATGATTGGTGACTCATCGAATGATGTAGAGGCAGCGCGCCGTGCGGGTATTGATTGTATTGTCGTAAGCTATGGTTATAATCATGGTGAAGATATTCAGTTATGTAAGCCGCAACAAGTAGTTGATGATTTAACTGTGTTGATTTCTAAATAAGTTGTAATAAACAAAGAAGGGTAGAGGAATGAATAGTTTTAATGTTTTTCGATGGCGTCTCTCAGCGCAGACCTTATAGAACATTCAATATGCATCGAAAACTACAGAGAATTCCTCATGACAACGTCAACTCAATTTCAACAACTTCAATCACAAGGTTTTAACTTAATTCCAGTTTATCGCCAACGCTTAGCTGATACTGATACTCCATTGTCAGTATTTGCACGTTTAAAACAACATCAACGAGCCTATTTATTTGAGTCTGTAGAAGGTGGTGAAAACTGGGCGCGTTATTCCATTATTGGTCTAGGTGAGTCAACCGTATTCTCTTGTAATGCAGGACAGTTAACAATTCAGAATGCTGATGGTCAAGTCGAATCGTTTGAATGCCAAGATCCTTTCCAGTATATCCGTGACTTTCAATCGCAGTTCAAAGTGCCATCAAAAGCAGAACTTCCAGATTTGCCTAACTTTACAGGGGGCTTGGTGGGCTATCTAGGTTATGACGCGGTACGTTATATTGAACCGCGCTTAAATAACGTTCCTGATGCTGATCCTGTTGGATTGCCAGATTTATGGCTCATGTTGTCTAAAACAGTTGTAGTTTTTGATAATTTAAAAGACACGCTATTTATTATCGTACATGCGGATACACAGGATGCGGATGCTTTTAATAAAGCACAAAGCCAGCTGGATGAAATTGAATCATTACTTGCCACACCGGTAAGCTTGCAGGCAAAGCCTCACACGGCCCCTCATTTTGAATCATTAACAGGTAAAGAAAAATTCTTAGAATCGATTGAAACTGTTAAAGAGTACATTCGTGCGGGTGATGTGATGCAGGTGGTTCCTGGTCATCGCATGGTATCGGACTTTGATGGTGATCCTGTACAAGTATATCGTGCATTACGTCATCTTAATCCTTCACCATATCTGTTTTTAGTACAAGGAAAGACGCTTAGTGATGAAAAGCCATTTTATATTGTGGGCTCATCACCAGAAATTTTATCGCGTTTAGAAAATGGGGTGGCGACTGTGCGCCCATTAGCCGGCACACGACCACGCGGTAAAACCAAAGAAGAAGATTTAGCGCTGGAAAAAGATTTACTTTCCGATGAGAAAGAAATCGCAGAGCACTTAATGTTGATTGATTTGGGTCGCAATGATATTGGGCGTGTATCAAAAATCGGTAAAGTGCAAGTCACTGATCAAATGGTGATCGAACGTTATTCACATGTCATGCATATTGTTTCTAATGTGCAAGGGGAAGTTGCGGAAGGCGTAGATGCTTTGGATGTTTTTAAAGCAACATTCCCTGCAGGAACACTTTCTGGGGCACCAAAAATTCGTGCTATGGAAATTATTGACGAAGTTGAGCCAGTAAAACGTGGAATTTTTGGCGGTGCTGTTGGTTATTTAGGCTGGCATGGTGAAATGGACATGTCTATCGCAATTAGAACCTGTGTTATTCGCGAAAATAAGGTTTATGTACAGGCTGGTGCGGGTCTTGTTGCAGACTCAAATCCTGATTCTGAGTGGAATGAAACCCAAATAAAAGCTCGCGCAGTGATCAAAGCGGTTGAATTATCATCAAACGGATTGATTTTGTGAGTTTTTAGGGTTTTTTTTGAAAAAAACACTTGCACGGATTTCAAGTTTTGCTAAACTGCACACCGTTCCGATACGAAACGTACGAAACACTAAGAAACGCCGGCATAGCTCAGTTGGTAGAGCAACTGACTTGTAATCAGTAGGTCCACAGTTCGAATCCGTGTGCCGGCACCATCTTAGAGGGTTTAAGTAGTCGAGTAAAGAACAACACTGAAGTAAGTGTAAATGGTGAGATTCCCGAGCGGTCAAAGGGAGCAGACTGTAACTCTGCCGCGTAAGCTTCGAAGGTTCGAATCCTTCTCTCACCACCAATTTTAAAACTTCGATCTAGTGTCTTACCAATATGCGGGAGTAGCTCAGTTGGTAGAGCGGCAGCCTTCCAAGCTGCATGTCGCGAGTTCGACCCTCGTCTCCCGCTCCATCGAAGTATTAAATGCTCTTATAGCTCAGTGGTAGAGCACTCCCTTGGTAAGGGAGAGGTCTCGAGTTCAAATCTCGATAAGAGCTCCAGATATACAGTTTAGTAGAAATTTCTACAAAGTTTTAAAGAAAGCAGGCTTATTAGTCTGCTTTTCAAGTATTTAAAGTGTCATTTTTTTTGGCGACAGGTCGATACTGAACAATCTTAGAATTGTGTTCGACGTAAACGAGGAAGATCTCATGGCTAAGGCTAAGTTTGAACGTAATAAGCCACACGTTAACGTGGGCACAATCGGTCACGTTGACCATGGTAAAACAACTTTAACTGCTGCTATCGCAACTGTATGTGCGAAGAAATTCGGTGGTGAAGCTAAAGACTACGCTGCAATCGACTCTGCACCAGAAGAAAAAGCACGTGGTATTACAATTAATACATCACACGTAGAATACGATTCTCCAACTCGTCACTACGCTCACGTAGACTGCCCGGGCCACGCCGATTATGTTAAAAACATGAT
>NZ_FOBK01000023.1:0-5376 GCF_900109815.1 Acinetobacter sp. DSM 11652 | reverse complement strand
TGCGTTCAAACATATTCAATTTGACATTGAATTAGTGAAAGACGTTGAAGGTGCGCCTTCTACTGAAGTTGAACGCCGCCGCGCATCAGCTTAAATCAATTAGTCGGAATCGGGATAAGTCAATTATCCCGATGACTTCCCCTCAATTTGGAAAGTCGGAGAACGTCCATGCCACGTATTCCTGTAATTAATACCAGCCATCTAGATCGTCTTGATGAGTTACTTGTAGACAACTTTGAGACAGGTGAGTTTAAACTTCATCGTTCAGTTTTCACTGATCAAGCCCTTTTTGACCTTGAAATGAAATACATCTTTGAGGGTAATTGGGTTTACTTGGCACACGAAAGCCAAATTCCAAATAACAATGATTATTACACGACACACATCGGTCGTCAGCCAATCGTGATTGCTCGTAACCGTCAAGGCGAGCTAAATGCAATGATCAATGCGTGTTCACACCGTGGTGCACAACTTTGCCGTAACAAACGTGGTAATAAGGCTACTTATACTTGCCCATTCCATGGTTGGACATTCAATAACTCAGGCAAACTTTTAAAAGTTAAAGACCCAACAGATGCTGGTTATTCTGACTGCTTCAACAAAGAAGGATCACATGATCTTAAGAAAGTTGCACGTTTTGAAAGTTATAAAGGCTTCTTATTCGGTAGCTTAAACCCAGACGTCTTGCCATTAGAAGAATTCTTAGGTGAAACGACTAAAATTATCGATATGATCGTGGGTCAGTCTGATCAAGGTTTAGAAGTTTTACGTGGTGCCTCAACTTATACATACGAAGGAAACTGGAAACTCACTGCTGAAAATGGTGCAGATGGTTACCATGTATCTGCAGTTCACTGGAATTATGCTGCAACTACGCAACAACGTAAAGAAAAACAAGCTGGCGACAACATCCGTGCAATGAGCGCAGGTTCTTGGGGTAAACAAGGCGGTGGTTCTTACGGTTTTGAAAATGGTCACATGTTGCTTTGGACACAATGGGCTAACCCTGAAGACCGCCCTAACTTCCCTAAAGCAGATGAATACTCTGAGAAATTCGGTCCTGCTATGTCGAAGTGGATGATCGAGCGCTCACGTAACCTTTGCTTATATCCAAACGTTTATTTGATGGATCAGTTCGGTTCACAAATCCGTGTACTTCGCCCAATTGCTGTCGATAAAACTGAAGTAACAATTTACTGCATCGCACCTGTAGGTGAAGAGCCAGAAGCTCGCGCACGCCGTATTCGCCAATATGAAGATTTCTTCAATGCTTCAGGTATGGCGACACCAGATGACTTAGAAGAATTCCGTGCATGTCAAGCAGGTTATGCTGGTATCGAACTTGAGTGGAACGATATGTGCCGTGGCTCAAAGCATTGGATCAATGGCCCAGATGATGCAGCAAACGAAATTGGTCTAAAACCTAAACTTTCAGGCGTTAAAACTGAAGACGAAGGTTTATACCTTGCGCAACATCAACATTGGTTAGAAGAAATGAAACGTGCGATTAAAGCAGAACAAGCTTTAGCTGAACAAGGAGATAACGCATGAGTAACGCGAATCTTGAAGCAACTTTAGAATCAGTGAGCCAGTTCTTATTTAAAGAAGCGCGCCTACTTGATGATGAACAGTGGGATGAATGGTTAGAGTGCTATGCACCTACAGCATCGTTCTGGATGCCATCTTGGGATGACTACAATACATTAACTGAAGATCCTCAATCAGAAATCTCGTTAATTTATTATCCAGATCGTCAAGGTTTAGAAGACCGCGTGTTCCGTATCAAAACTGAACGCTCTTCTGCAACAATGCCTGATACACGTACAAGCCACAATATTAACAACATTGAAATTCTTGAACGTCATGAAGATAAGGTTGTTGTTCGTTTTAACTGGAATACTTTAAGTTACCGCTACCAAAAGTCGTACAGCTACTTCGGCATGTCACGCTACGAAATCAATTTGTCTGGTGAAAAACCACAAATTTTAAATAAATATGTGGTACTTAAAAATGATTACATCAACCAAGTAATCGACGTATATCACCTGTAATTAGTAAATAACAAGTTCAGTAACTACCAAATGGAATTTTGGTAGTTACACCAAAAAATTGTTCAAAAGATTCTTAAAGGATATTCAGCCATGTCAAACCATAATGTTGCACTTCAATTTGAAGATGGCGTAACCCGATTTATTTCAGTTGCACAAGGCGAAACGCTTTCTGACGCTGCATATCGTCAAAAGATTAATATTCCGCTGGATTGCCGTGATGGTGCATGTGGTACTTGTCGAGCTTTTTGTGAGTCTGGCAGCTATGACATGCCTGAAGAAACTTATATTGAAGATGCACTTACACCAGAAGAGGCTGAGCAAGGCTATATCTTAGCTTGCCAGTGCCGTCCTACTTCAGATGCAGTTTTCCAAATTCAAGCATCATCTGATGTATGTAAAACTCAAATTCATCAATATCAAGGTACGCTTTCTCGTGTAGAAAACTTATCTGAATCTACAATTACCTTTGATATTCAACTAGACGAGGGTCAGCCAGATATCAATTTCCTTGCTGGTCAGTATGTAAATGTAGGTATTCCTGGATCAACTGAAACACGTTCATACTCTTTCAGCTCTAAGCCAGGCAACCGTTTGACCGGCTTTGTTGTTCGTAACGTTCCTAACGGTAAAATGAGTAGCTTCTTAAGCACCGAAGCGAAAGTCGGCGACAAAATGACATTCACTGGTCCATTTGGTAGCTTCTACTTACGTAATGTAGTACGCCCTGTAGTAATGCTTGCTGGTGGTACAGGTATTGCTCCTTTTATGTCGATGCTTCAAGTATTAGAAGAAAAAGGTTCTGAACATCCAGTACGTTTAGTTTTTGGTGTAACCAATGACTTTGACCTAGTTGCTATTGAAGAACTCAACAAACTTCAAGAAAAACTTGATTGGTTTGAATACCGTACCGTAGTTGCAAACCCAGAATCTGCACACGAACGTAAAGGTTATGTGACAGGCCACATTGAAACTGAATGGCTCAACGGTGGTGATGTAGATGTTTACCTCTGTGGTCCTGTTCCTATGGTAGATGCAGTTCGTGGTTGGTTAGATGCTGAAGGCGTTAAACCTGCAAACTTCTTATTCGAAAAATTCTCTGCGAATTAAAGTGGAGAGGAACATGAATCAAAGATTTGAAAATAAAATCGTAATCGTCACTGGTGCCGCTCAAGGCATCGGTCGCGGTGTTGCTCTTCAAGCAGCTAGCGAAGGTGCAAAAGTTGTACTGGCTGACCGTGCTGAATACGTGACGACCACACTTGAAGAAATTACGACTCAAGGTGGCACAGGTGTTACTGTCTTAGCTGATCTTGAAACCTATGCTGGTGCACAATCCGTTGTAAATAAAGCGATCGAGACTTTTGGCCGAATTGATGTGCTGATCAACAATGTTGGTGGTGCGATTTGGATGAAACCTTTTGAAGAGTTTTCTGAAGAGGAAATTATCAAAGAGATCAATCGTTCTTTATTTCCTACTTTATGGAGTTGTCGTGCAGTTTTACCACACATGCAACACCAAAAATCTGGTGTGATCGTGAATGTATCATCTATCGCCACATGTGGAATTAACCGTCTTCCATATTCTGCGGCTAAGGGTGGTGTAAATAGTTTTACTCAATCAATGGCATTTGCACATGCTAAAGATGGTATCCGCATCAATGCTGTGGCAACAGGTGGTACTGAAGCTCCACCACGTGTAATTCCACGTAATACTTCACCATTATCTGAGCAAGATCAAGCTTGGATGCAAGAAGTGGTTGATCAAACAATTGACCGCAGCTACATGAAACGCTATGGCACTATTCAAGAACAAGTAAATGCTATTTTGTTCCTTGCTTCAGATGAGTCTTCATACATTACAGGCACAGTCGTACCTGTAGGTGGTGGTGATCAGGGTTAACCCTGATCACGGACTCTTTAAATTCACAGGATCATTGACGCAAGGAGGCAAATACAATGGCAACCCTGTTTAAAACACTAAAAGAAGATTGGTCTATTTCCGCCACTGTCGCCGGCTTTTTAGCTGTATTGATTTCATATGCCGGACCATTAATTATTTTCTTTCAAGCAGCACAACAAGCCCAAGTTTCCCCAGACATGATGATTTCATGGATTTGGGGTATCTCAATTGGTGCTGCTGTAGCTGGAATTCTATTATCAATAAAGTTTAAAGTTCCTGTCATTACCGCTTGGTCGGCACCTGGTACTGCTCTGCTAGTCACACTTTTTCCAGATATATCACTGAATGAAGCAGTTGCTGCATATATCAGTACAGCTGTAGTGATTTTCATCATTGGTATTACCGGATATTTCGACAAACTATTGGCTTTGATACCGCAATCAGTGGCTGCAGGAATGATGGCTGGTATCTTATGTCAGTTCGGATTTGGTCTTTTTACCGCGACTAATACCATGCCATATATTGTGTTTGGAATGCTTATTTCGTATCTGATTGCTAAGCGTTTAACACCTCGATATGCCATGCTTTTTGTATTGGCAGCTGGTATTTTCATGAGTTTAGTCCTCGGAAAATTCAATGCTGTGAATATGGAGTTTTCACTTGCAATACCCCAATTCATTGCGCCCGAGTGGACGCTTAACTCTTTTCTAAATCTTGCAGTACCTCTTATTTTAGTCAGCCTTTCTGGTCAATTTTTACCTGGCATGGCAATTTTGAAATTAAGTGGCTATGACATTCAAGCAAAACCCATTATTACCACTACCAGTATCGCATCGTTAGCTGTTGCTTGTGTGGGCGGGATCACCATTGTCCTGGCATCAATAACAGCCGCACTCTGTACAGGTAAAGATGCACATGAGCTCAAAGAGAAACGTTATATCGCAGGTATTGCGAACGGTATTTTCTATATTTTAGGTGGTTTATTTGCAGGCAGCATTGTGATGCTTTTTAGCTTACTGCCTAAAGAACTTGTTGCTGCATTAGCAGGTTTAGCACTTTTAGGTGCTATTGCTACAAATTTACACGTTGCTATGTTCCAAGAAAAGGATCGTGACGCAGCTCTCCTTACTTTCTTGGCGACTGTTTCAGGTATGCAATTTTTAGGTTTAAGTTCAGTTTTTTGGGGAATCTGTATTGGTATTTTAGCGCACGTGATTTTAACGAAGCGTCAAAATACTACCCCATCATCGTCTACATCGACCTGATCATATTAAAGGTAAATGTAGATCGTTTGTTTAGGAAGTGATTATGATTGATAAAAGCTCAGCGTCTTTAACCGAAGCCCTCTCCCAAATTAAAGACGGTTCAACCATTATGATTGGTGGGTTTGGTACCGCAGGTCAGCCTGCTGAACTCATCGATGGC
>NZ_FOBK01000020.1:0-21679 GCF_900109815.1 Acinetobacter sp. DSM 11652 | reverse complement strand
CACCGATTGCATCAACGGCTGCAGGTCGTTGGTTTACAGATCCCTTTATCCAAAGCAACCCAGCAGTGATTGAAAAACTTTCAAACGACTTAGGAGCTGGCAGCCCTGAAGGTTATGCAAGCTGCTGTGAAGCTTTGGCTAAGGCGGATGTGCGTGAACAACTCAAACAGATTTCGATTCCTGTATTGATTATTGCAGGTCAACAAGACCCTGTGACCACTGTGGCAGATGGTCAGTTTATGCAAGCCGCGATTGCGGGTAGTCAACTTGTTGAGATTAATGCTTCGCACATTTCGAATGTTGAACAACCACAGGCGTTTAACCAGGCTGTGGCTGAATTTATTCAGGCTTAAGTTCGGAACAACTCAAACCTGAACTCAGGAAACATCACTTGTCACGGGTGACTCATCTTGACGCTTTGCCAGATTGCTCCACCAGTCTGGCTTTTTTTTCACAGTAATTAGACCATGAACAACGACAATTAAATATCAGTCTCGTGATTCCTTAAAACGGCGATAGTTATGTCATAAGTGATTGAAACGATGTCACTCATCATTCTCAAAGATTCAGATGATTCTTCTAATTTGATCTTAAATCAATTGTTTAAGTAAATTTTTAAAACGTTATTTTAGAAGCTAAAATCCGCTTAATTATGCCTGTATCATGGTTTCTATAATTATTAGCAATATCGATTAGTCGTTAGTATTTAAATTAAAAACCCATCACCTAGATGATGGGTTAATTGTTGATGTCTAAAGATTTAGATTAATACGCCCACTGGATGAGCAATCGAAATAGACCAGCAATCAATGCTAGACTTAAAAAACCACCAAGCCATAAAACAATAAACCACCCTGCTTGATTCAGTTTCATTATCATTCTCCTCAGTGATAACCTTCGTCACCAACACGGACCTTGTCTCTAAATACCCAATAAGATAAAGCGGTATAAAACAATATAATTGGGATTAGAATGAGTGCACCAATGAGAGCAAATAATTGACTACTTTGAGGTGCAGCAGCTTGCCAAATCGTTACACTTGGCGGAATGATATTAGGCCATAAACTAATTAAGAAGCCCGTATACGCAAGAAATACCAAAGCCAATGTATAGATGAAAGGTGCAAATTCCTGACGACGTTTACAAGCTCTGAGCGCTAGGAAAGTGAAAATCAATACCAGTATTGGAACGGGACTGAAATACCACATTTGTGGCTGACTAAACCAACGCTGTGCAATATCGTCATGTACAAGGGGAGTATAAATACTGACAGCGCCAAATATTAGAAATAACGCGATCATAAGCTTAGGCATCAGACGGTACATATGATCTTGTACATGCTCATCCGTTTTAAAAATTAACCATCCACAACCGAGTGTCGCGTATAACACAACAACGCCTAAACCTGTAAAGAGTGAAAATGGAGTGAGCCAATCCAGACCACCACCCGTGAACACACCATTGGTCGTCTGAATTCCTTGAATATAAGCGCCTAAAATCACACCTTGTAAAAATGAAGCTAAAATTGAACCCCAAATAAATGCTTGGTCCCAAAGTGCCTTAGTCCGATTAGCCTTAAAACGAAACTCAAAAGCGACTCCACGAAATATAAGCGCGATCACCATTAAGGTGATGGGCATATATAATGCAGACAACACAGTCGAATAGACCAGTGGAAAAGCGGCAAATAAACCAGCTCCACCAAGTACCATCCAAGTCTCATTGCCATCCCATACGGGTGCTACAGTATTCATCATGACATCACGCTCTTGGCGATCTTTCACAAATGGAAATAAAATACCAATTCCCAAATCAAAACCATCAAGAACGACATAAATCAACACACCTAGTGCGATGATCACAATCCAAATCAATGATAAATCAATCATTTCAAATTCTCCTGATCATTCACCCTGTTTGATGCTTCAAGTTGTTGTTCATTATCAATGGTACTCATCGGGCGTTTAGACGCTCGGATCACTTCGCCATCTGAATGTGGTGTTGAATAAATAAATTCTGGTCCTTTTACCATCATTTTCAACATATAAAAGATACCGATACCAAATACGATGCAGTACACCACAACAAAAATAATTAGCGTAAGTCCAACCTGTTCAGCAGAGACAGGAGATAACGCATCTTTCGTACGCATTACGCCATAGATAATCCAAGGTTGACGTCCCACCTCTGTGGTAAACCAGCCTGCCAACAATGCAATAAAACCCGAAGGCCCCATCCACAAAGCAAACTTGTGCAACCATTTTGACTCATAGAATTTTCCTGTCTTACGTAGCCATAGACCAAATACAGCCAGTAAGATCATGAGCATGCCCATACCCACCATGATTCGGAAACTCCAAAAAACGATGGTTGAATTAGGTCGATCCTCAGGAGCGAATTCTTTTAAGCCTTTAACCTCACCATTAAGAGTATGTGTCATGATAAGGCTACCCAGATTTGGAATACCAATCGCATATTTAGTTTCTTCAGCTTCCATATCTGGAATACCAAATAGATACAACGGCATACCATGATCTTTATTGGTTTCCCAATGACCTTCGATTGCAGCTAATTTAGCAGGCTGATGTTCTAAGGTATTCAATCCATGTAAATCACCCACGAACATCTGTAGTGGAGCTAAAGCAAGGATCATCCACATTGCCATCGAGAATGACTTTTTAACTAACGCATCACGGCGTCCTTTGAGTAGATGCCATGCAGCAGTTGCGGCAACCAATAAGCCTGAAACCAAGAAAGCGGCCAGTGCCATATGCGCTAATCGATAAGGAAAGGATGGGTTAAAGACAATCGCGAACCAATCTTGAGGAACAATTATTCCATTTTCAAATGCAAAGCCTTGAGGTGTTTGCATCCAGCTGTTAGATGACAGAATCCAAAACATGGATATACATGTTCCTATTGCCACCATTAAGGTTGCAAAAAAATGCGTCTTTGGTCCAACTCGCCCCCAGCCAAACAACATGATACCGAGGAAACCAGCTTCTAAGAAAAACGCACTGAGCACTTCATACGTCAGCAATGGTCCAGTGACACTACCAGCAATACGTGAAAATTCACTCCAGTTGGTTCCAAACTGATAGCTCATCACCACGCCTGAAACGACACCCATACCAAATGAAAGTGCGAATATTTTTATCCAAAATTTAAACAGATCTCGATAAACAGGATCATTCGTTTTAAGCCAACGCCATTCGAGCACAGCCAAAAAACTTGCCAATCCAATCGAAATTGCTGGAAAGATAATGTGAAATGAAACAGTGAATGCAAATTGTATACGCGCCAATTCGAGCGCTGTTAGTCCTAGATCCATGAGGTCACCTTATCATTGAATTTTGTGGTGAATGTTGTTCTTCAATGAGTTTAAAACTACAGTCAGAATTACATTGTAGATGTCATGTATCATTCCGATAACACGCGATTTTAAATTCACTTTTTTGAGGATGAGTGAATACCGTCTGTTAGCTACAGACTGTTTAAAGATTTTTTTCATAAGATTGAACTCTAAATAAATTGATTAAGATCAAAATGATCCAAGGTTTAAATCAATTAGAGTCCAAAAGGTGGTGCTCGGCCTTGAGGCAGAAGATAGAGCTTCTGTAGAGAAAAATAGACGTGCCAAAAAGAATTACGGTAGAAGCTCAACTTAACTTGTAAGCGATCAAAAATTTCTTTTACACCAAAATCAAATGGTAAGACGAGGTCTCCATACACAGTACAATATTGGCATTGGTGAGTAATTTGATTATGGTCGTGATGATGTTCGTTTTCACTCAAATGGTGGACGAGATCGTGATAAGTCTCATGAACATGCTGATGGCGTTCTGGAGAAAGTAAATTATGCATAATAGACATGCATACCGGAGCGACATGAAATTTCTCCGGTAAGATCGGTTGTAAATAAACCGCTAGTTGTAATAACACCGTTGCAAATGCAATGATGAGTCCACTAGATCTTAGCAAAATTTCCTCTCAACTCTTTTCGATAAAGAGTGTTTAGAAACATAGAAAAAAAATCAAGTTAATAACCGACTAGGCTGATCAACTTTCATACTTAACTATACGCCTATTGAACTTGTTTTTAAAGCCTTTTTCAATTTTATACATAACATGTATTTATAATATCTAAAAAAATTAAAGTAGCTAAATTTTATGATTTGAAAAAATTTAAAGGGATTTTCAAATAAGATACTCCATTGTGTTCAGTGGGCGGAAATTTGCCACCGTTTATATTAATTTGAATGGCTGGTAAAATGAGCTTTGGCATCCCCAATGTCGCGTCACGGCTATTGCGCATTTCCACAAAATCATTCTTTTTTGAATCAATTCGAATGTGTATATTCGATTTTTTTTGCGTTCTTATATCCGTTTGACACATATATTGGTGTCGATTTACTGGTAAATAATCGTGACATAGATATACACGCATATGATCAGGCAGTTGATAAAGCTTCTGAACTGAATCAAATAATTCTGCTGCACTGCCCCGTGGAAAATCACAACGTGCTGTACCATAGTCTGGCATAAATATAGTATCACCCACGAAAACTGCATCACCTATCACATAACTAAGACAAGCAGGTGTATGACCAGGTGTTGGAATGTTGTAGGCTTCAATTTCTCCAATTTTGAAACACTCATGATCTTTAAATAAATAATCGAATGGTTGCTGTGCGTTTATTGCCTTAATATCCAATTGATAGATTGAGCCAAATGTTTCTTGTACAATTCCAATATGATGACTCATGGCAATTTTGCCACCCAGCTTAGATTTTAAATATTGCGCAGCGGTCAAATGATCAGCATGCACATGTGTTTCTAAAATCCACTCAACCTTGTAATGCTGTTCATGTATGTATTGAATAATCTGGTCAGCATGTTCCGTCGTTGTTGTCGCAGAAGCAGCATCAAAATCTAAAACACTATCGATAATGGCACAACTTAATGTCACAGGATCAGCCACGACATAACTAAATGTATTGGTATTTTGATCAAAAAAATCTTTAATTAGCGGCTTAATTTGATCTTGAGTGGCATCTTTCATCACTAGTTTCATAATTATGCTCCCATCCATTTACGGTGAATCAAAACTCCTATCAACATCGCAATCACAAAATAGAGTGATTGATAATGCCCTAAACCAATTAATGTTAATCCTGGTGCTGGACAGATGCCTGTGATGCCCCAGCCTATCCCAAACAAGCTAGCACCTATGATGAGCTTTTTATCAAGCTGATTGCTCTTTGGTAGATCAATAGTCTCATTGAATAGAGTTAAAGGTCTTTCACTTCTGGTTACGATCTGAAAGGGTATGAATGCCACGACAATGGCACCCATTATGACAAATGCCAAACTTGCATCCCACTCACCGAATAAATCAAGAAAATTAAGAACTTTTTCAGGGTTCGACATTCCAGATAACATGAGCCCCACGGAAAAAAGTGAGCCAAACAAAAAAGCAAAAAGGTTTTTCATTTAGAATGCTCCTGTGACATGTCGAATTAAATAAACCGTTATAAAGCCTGTCAGCATAAAACTTAGTGTTGCCACAATAGATCTTTTGGACAATCTACTTAAACCACAAATGCCATGCCCACTTGTACAGCCAGAACCTAAACGTGTTCCAAATCCAACCAAAATACCTGCCACGATCATCATGAATGGACTTGCTTCGAGTTCAATTTCAGGCTGAACCCAAATACCATAGATAAATGGTGTGATGATGAGACCCATTAAAAACCACAATGCTGGTGTTTTGAAAACTTTATGCGGATTTAGTACTTGACCGATTAAACCACTAATCCCTGCTATTCGACCATTCACATATAAGTATCCAACCACAGATAAACCGAGTAGTGCTCCACCTAAAAAAGCAATCACAAAATCATGCATAAAAATTTACTTATTTACAATATATTTTTTTATATTATATAATTTTGAAAAATAATCAAGATGCTTTAACATACGCATCCTTCTGTTTCAAAGGAACATCCAATGCCGTCTGATGTTGAATTAAATCAAATGGATTTTTCACAAGTTGATCAAGTCAGCGATCGACTTAAAGTCCTGTCGAATCCTGATCGCTTAAAGATACTTTGTATTTTAGTAGATGGTGAATTGAACGTTCAGGAAATTGAGAATCGAACTCAAATTTTTCAACCCACGCTTTCACAACAGTTAACCGTATTACGTAAAGCTGAAATGGTGGTGACTCGTCGTGAAGGTAAACAAATTTTTTATCAAGTGAGTGATCCTAAAGTCCTCACCATTATGCAAACGCTTTATCGCTTATATTGCGATCCTACTTCATAATCTTGCAATTCTTTCAGTTGTGGATATGAGACTCAAATACGATCATATTCTCCATGTAAATGACCATGTATTAAATTTTAAAGTTTTGTATTCAAGAGTACTAAAGACCAAAAAATTCTATTTTTCAAAAACTTCTTGCAAGTCTTTTGCCATTCCTTGCATAGACTTGAACTCTCCTTGTTGATTTTTCCATACCATAGTTGGCGTGGAAAAAAATCCATATTTATCCATAAGTGACTCGTTATAGTCGATTTTTTCCTGTAAAGATTTTGATATATTTTGCGTAACAACTAATCGCTCTTTACCTTTCTTTTTATTGTAGTCATTAAATACTTTAGCAGGATCACTTGAGTTAAGTATGGTGGCAATCTGCCCTCGACTTTCTTCTCGAATTACACCAACTTGTATATGTCGAAGTTGAACTTTTCCCGAGTTTACCCATGGTCGTGCAGCTTCCCAAAATTGATGGCAATATGGGCAGTTAGGATCTGAAAATACATAAACAACGCGTGCTGCTGTATTTTCACCATCTTGAATCCAAGTCGACTTTTCAATGCTCTTCCATACATCATCTAATACGGCGTCTTTGACATGTGTATTTAATGCTTCAATAGAAATATTTTCACCTTGAGCATTATATAAATCACCCATAATGTAATATTTCTGATCATTAGAAATAAAAACCGTGCCTGGATGTTGGTTCATATGCCCTGCCCATCCTGTCATACCTGCTGGTGCTGGAATTTCTTTTACAAACTCAAAGCCCTCTGCTGAAATCTGCTTTTTTAAATCCGCATAACTGACGCTACTTATTAAAAATACGCTAGACAACAATATTAATTTATTTATATCTTTCATAACATTTAGCTCTACTCAGCTGCCATTTTAATTAAATATTCTTGCAATTTTGCAGCGCTTAACTCACCCATATGTCTATCCACCAATTTACCTTTTTCATCGTAAAACAATGTAGTTGGCAAGCCAAAACTATTGCTCTGCTTGGGCATTTCCCCATTTACATCAAGTCTGACATTTTTAAAGTTGAAGCTGTGTTTTTGTAAATAGTTTTGAACCGTTGTGATATCTTCACCTTGATTGAGCATCACAAAATGAATATTGGGATGAGCCTTTTGTGCTTGAAAAAGTATTGGCATCTCTCTATGACATGGCGGGCACCAACTCGCCCACAAATTAACGACTGTAGGCTGACCCAAAAAATCTGTGAAATACCCTTCATTCTTATTTTCACTATGATCAGTTGGGAGTATCTGAAAACTTAGATCAGGATAAAAACTTTCAACCTTGTATTGAGTTTTTATCATTACGCCAATCGCTACCCAAAATAAAAACACCCCAACTAAAATGATCTTCATTTTTGTTCGTAAGCTTCGATTGAGAATGATATAGCTTAGCCCACCGAAGAATAATCCACTCCATAAGCTAAATCCTTTATCTTGGATTTTGAGTATATCTAAAGGATTTGCAATATAAGTCTCCCAATAGAACATAACAAAGATGACTCTAGCGGCAACTGCTCCAATAATGATGCTTGTCCACACTGAATCTTTACTGATTTTGACTTGGGTATCTGTCCATTTATAGTGATGACCTAAAACATTGATCAGGATACTGATGAACAGTATCCCACTGAATAGAATCAATAAAACCCATGGAAACATGAGTGATCCAAGTTGAATCCCATCAAATGAAATCATTACTGAACCATCCCGACAGATTGTTCCTGTAATCGATTTAATAACTGTGTTGTAGTAAAAGTACCAGTCAAACGCAGATCACGTATTTCATCATGTTGCGTATTTAAAAAAATAAATGTTGGCGGACCTAAAATTTGCCATTTTTTTAACAGTTCATCTTGGCTTGGTTCAAAATGAGTGAGATCTAATTTAATTAAAACCAAATCATTGAGTTGGGCTTGAACATCTTCACGCGGAAGTACCTCTTTTTCTATCGGTTGACATGCAACACACCAATCTGCGTAAACATCAATTACTACGGCTTTACCTTGATTTGCGTTCAAAACATTTGAAAGCTGCGCGGCAGAATTGACTTTATGCCATGTATGTAATGTTTTGGCCTGCGTTACAAGTGAGTGCGTATACCCTTGCTGCACATAATTCATTCCTAAAAACATCATGCCAAGACTGAGTAATATGATGATGCTTTTAACCACTATTTTTTCGACATAAGGTCGCATTTTCCAGAGTAAATATACAGCGAATCCAAGAAGTAAAAGACCCATCAGAATTTGATAAATACTGGTTGGAATAAGTGGCCGTGCAAAATAAGTGGCCACAAGCAACATCACGAAACCAAAACAGACCTTGAGCCGATCCATCCATACCCCAGGTTTAGGTAAAAAATGCGTCCCGAAAACTGCCGCAATAAAAAGCGGCAAACCAATCCCAATGCCCAAAACAAAAAGATAAGTCGACCCTAATAAAGGTTGGTTCATCTGTGAGACAAATATTAATGCTCCAGCCAATGGAGCACTCATGCAGGGTCCAACAATCAGTGCAGAAATCATCCCCATGAGTCCTGCACCGATCAATGTTCCACCTTTTTGTTTTTGTTGCCAAAGATCTAAGCGTTGTAATATTCCTTGAGGTAAAGAGATTTGAAATGCACCGAAAAGATTAAGGGCAAAAGTAATAAATAGGAGACAAAAAATACTAATGAAGATCGGACTTTGAAACCAACGCTGAAAACTATAGCCCAGTTGAGAAACAACGAATCCCATTAACGCATAAACGATAGCCATCCCTGTGACAAAAATAAAAGCTATTATCGCGGCACGATAACCTCTGTGATTTTGCACAAGAATGCCTGATAAAATCGGAATTAAGGGCAATGAACAAGGCAAGAATGCCAACAATATTCCAAGTCCTAAAAACACCAATAAATTAAGCCATACACTTTGTTGAGAGAGCAAATTTAAAAAAAATTGATCGTTGTTCCATACACTCGAAAAGCTCGCTGGCCTATTCAGATTTTCTTTAGATAAATTTGCATCTAGTGTGGATTGATCCTCACTGATTAAATTATTTTCCCCAAATTCGGTTTTATCTCGCTCAAGCGCAGTAGCGTTAAAATTTTTACGATCTGAGACTGTATTATTATCCTTTGAAATGAGTTGTGTTTCTGTTTTTGGTGAAGCATTTTCTTGTACATCTCGAGTATTTACAACTCCATTAGATGCCGCTGAAATTTCTTTGAGATTTAAAACTTTCTTAGCTTGTGTAGTTTGCTGCGCTGGGAATAAACCTGTGCTGTCAGTTGTTATCGTTGTTCTTTGAATCGGATAACATAAACCACTTTCAGCACATCCTTGCCATTGAATCTTAAATTCTTGATTTGGTTTGACTGGAATATTGCTGATTACATCCTGATAATGTACTTGGGTCATACCAAAGTTTGGATCATCTTTCTCTTTTGGGCGTGGTAGAGATAACTTTACAGGACCTTGAATGTCTGAAACTTTGATTTGATCATGATAGAGATAGTAACCATCTGCGATCTTCCATTTTAGTTCAGCTTGATGATGACTGACTGATACTGCCTCAAATTGAAATGCTTGATCTGGTGGTAGAAAATCTGCAAATGCAAAATTACTCACCAAAGAACCAATCAATAAACTACCCTTAAACCACTTATTCATATTGACTGTATCAGTTCCTGTCTAGTCGTTCAAAGTTCAACGAATGAATTAAGAAAGCGTGATAAAACAAATGCCGCTTCAACGCCCATCGTCACTCGAAATCGCTCATACATTTGTACTCGCCCTAACATGAACTTTATATCGCAAAAAATCTCATTATTCCGTTGGAATTCTTTAAATATTTCTGTTTATCACCTTGGCACAGCGTTTGTGATTGAGATTTTACTCGAACCAAGAAAGAAACCCTCATTTGATTCACCAAGTGCTCCACATCAAGATTAATCATTCTTTCAAAATACGATGCGATTGAATGACGAGTACTGAAAACTCAAGTTCAGGTTAAACACCCTTAAAGTTGAGCGAATTAATACTTATATTGACTGAAGGCAAAATAAGTTTAGATGAATTTATTTTAAAGTGTTCTGTTGCATCGATTGGCTAGGATAAGCAGCATGCGCATATTAATGATGCTCAGACCTTATCAAAAATCAAACAAGCCTTATAACACTGTGATCAAAAATATTCGTGGTTAAAGAAATCATATAATTAGCCCACCCAAATTTAATTAAAATACCCAACGATAATATGTGTGAATTAAATCACAAAATACACCAAATCAACATGTAAGAAAAACTTCACAATATAAGAATTAATTTTTAATAGCCTTGAATGAAATTCCAAAATGTTTCGTTATGAGTTATTTATCAATATTCAATTAAAATATTGAGAATTTATTCTCACATTAAATTAAATTCAAAAAAAAAATCACATTCAAATATTTAAAAAAACAATGATAAAACATAAGTTACTGATTTTTATATACTATTAATTTTAATAAATATTAATCCAACCACCAATAATATAATAAAAGTATAATAAAATACAATATATATATAAATAAAATAATTTATCTAAATAACAAATAAAAAAATATTATTGTGACTCAAATCTCATTATAACCACCATGATATTAATTCGTTCAAATTAATAATTAAAATAATGTTTGTTTAATTAATCTAAATATTGAACAATAATTAAACACGAAATCTAGCTATTAAAAATCAAGCTAGATCTCAAATAATATCCCATCATTAAGGTGTAATTATGAAATCCTTCGCGTTTGGTATTATAAGTTCAATTGCATTAATCTCGACTGGCTGTGTTTCAACCACATCATTAGGCACTGTAGCTTCCGAACGTAAACAACTCATGATTATTCCGGAATCAGCTTGGAATAAAATTTCAAACCGTAGCTATAATAAATTTGAAAAGAAAGCGAAGACTAAGTCTTTATATCTTGAAGATCCACGCTTAAATCAAATTTTGGCACGTTTAATCCCACATGCTAATCAATATTTACGTGAAGGTCGTCAACCAATTCAATGGCGAATTAACGGTGTGCTCAGCAGCAAACCGAATGCCCAATCCTTTCAAAGTGGGCAAATTGTAGTTAATTCGGCTGTATATATGTTTGAAAACTTATCTGATGACGAGTTAGCCACCTTAATTGCGCATGAAATGGCACACATTATCCGTAATCATAGTCGTGAAAAGGCTTCTCGTTTCGCAGCAATGAATTTGGGTCTAATGGGTGCAACCATGGGAACTGGGGCTGCCATCGGGCTTGCAAGTGGTTTATCAGGCAATCAAACCAATATGTCTCATCGCCGTCATCTAGAAGAAGCTGATTTGATTGGTTTAGATTTGATGGTGAGAGCGGGCTACAATCACAATGCAGCACTCTCATTTTGGGATAAATTCGAAGCTAATCTCAACAAACGTAAAATGAATAAAGATCAATCAACCTTATTCGCAAGTCATCCGAGCAATGACCAACGCAAAGCATTCTTAACCGAACAAGTCATGCAGATCGAAATGTATCGAAAGGATGTCAACCTCACTGCATTACGATAATCTAGTATAAATAATAAAGCCCAACACAATGTTGGGCTTTCTCATTTATGGATCAACAAATAAATCGACCATCAATTCTTCATCTGATGGTTCCACTCGATATTTTTCGAAATTAGTTTCACCTTTCTCTCTTAATATCTCTTCATCGATCATCATACGACCCGTGATCGAACGTTTCTCACTCGTCAAGATTGCATACGCTGCATCAGCCATGATTGCCGGTGTCCGAGCCTTGCTAAATAACTCACGTCCACCGAGAGAAAATTCTATTGCTGCAGTTGCAATAATGGTTCTAGGCCACAAGGCATTAACACTTATCCCATAACGTTCGAATTCTTGATTCATTCCCATGGTCAACATACTCATGCCATATTTACTGATGGTGTAAGGAGAATGAACCGCAAACCACGATTCTTTTAAATTTAAAGGTGGAGAGAGACTAAGAATGTGTGGATTTTGACTTTGTTTTAAATAAGGCAAGGCAGCTTGACTACAGACCATAACGGCGCGAGTATTAACTTGATACATGAGATCAAAACGATTTGGATCAAGCGTTTCAACCCCACTCAAATTAATCGCACCAGCATTATTTATGAGGACATCTATCCCACCAAAATGTTCAGCAGCCTGTTTCATTGCGGCTGCGACAGCATCTTGATCTCGTACATCAAGTTGGATCGCTAATGCTCTCCCACCAGCTGCTTCTATTTCTTTTGCAACAGAATGAATCGTACCACTGAGTTTCGAATGTTCAGTGCTCGTTTTTGCAGCAACCACAATATTTGCACCATCTTTTGCAGCTTTAAGTGCAATCTCACGACCGATACCTCTGCTTGCACCTGTAATGAACAGTGTTTTTCCTTGTAGTGTCATAATCCCTCTGTGTTATTTTGTTTTTGAGTTTTCAATGTACAAAAAAAAAGCACTTATGCAAAATTTCTTTATGAACCTCTAAGTCGTAGAAGCATACATTTTGCAATTACAAAATTAGAATTGTTTTGATAGCGTGCTAAAAAATTTAAATAACATTCTGTTTTTATTAATTTTTAAAAAACCAACTATAGTTGCATTTTGTGCCAAAAATTCACCTTTGATTTTCAATCTTAATTTGTGTGAAATTTAAAAAGTGAAAATCGCGCTCATACGCCTATTATTATGCTGAGATAAAAAAAAGCCCAAGGAGGAGTACAATCTTTGGGCTTAGTAAACTGAATATTTACATTAAAATAATATACCTAATTGATATAAAATAGAAAGCACTAATTTATTTTTTTAATATTATTTTAAAAATATTTTTATAATCAACAATATAATTAGATTAAGAAGTATAATTTTCTAGGATTTAATCTTGTCTATCTCGTATCAACTGCGTTGATGCAATATTTTCGTAAATCGTTTGCTGCAATTGATCTCTGAATTCAATCAAATCCTGTTCTGTTTTGATATTTGAGATTGATTGTCGTGGTAAAAATTTGAAATAGAATGGGACTCTTTTAGGAATAATATTTTTGGGTATTGAAGGCAAAACATCACCTTGACGGAGTAATTTTCCAATTTTAGGAACAGCTAAAAGCTTTTTAAACCACTTTTTTTCAAGCAAATAATTGGCATCAAGTGCCAAATCGAATACTTCATCACCACCTACAGCTACAAAAGGTGCAATGTCGTAGTCAAATTCTTGAGCTAACTTTAAGAATCCGTAGCGCTCTTTCCATATGAGTTGATATTCTTCCCCTTTGCGCTTTACGACCTCACGCCCACCACCTGGAAACACTAGGATAGAGTATCCTTGTTGCATTGCATCTCTGGCGTATTCTCTTAGACCCTCAATTGCACCCATTTTATGAACCATATCTTTCCAATACGGTATTTTGAAATGAATGTGATCACCTAAACTCACAATTTTAATTTTGTGCTCTGTATATAGATAATCAATCAAAATTGGCGTATCAAATACACCATAAATTGTATGATTACCCACATACATGGCAGGTCGATCAGCATTGAGATGTTCAACACCAAGAAAGGTCGGTTTAAAATAAAAACGTTGCAACAAACTACCATATCGGATCATTTTAGAATGGTGTTGGATTTGCAATGCTTTATTTTCCATTAAACATCTCTTTATCTAATTAAGCTACTCGCTTCTGAACCAGTATTGAACCAACAGAATAACCTGCGCCAAATGAACATAATACACCGTATTCACCATCATTCACTTGATCTGCAGTTCGGTGTAACGCAATGATGACACCAGCTGAAGAAGTGTTTGCAAACTCGTCTAAAATGATTGGAACTAAGTCTGGATCTGCTTCAGCAGCAGCTTTACCCACAACTAGCTTTAAAATTAACTCGTTCATGCTGGCATTGGCTTGATGTAACCAGAAACGTTTAACATTCGTCGGTTCGATTTGGTTTTTCTCAAGTTGCTTTGTAATCATTTTCGCAACCAATGGGCATACTTCTTTAAACACTTTACGGCCATCTTGACGGAAGCGTTTATCATCCGCGTTGGTTGTTTCACTTGGATTCAAGAAACCAAAATTATTACGAATGTTATTAGAGAATTGCGTAAACAATTGCGTATCTAAAATTTCGAATCCAGTTTTAGAATCTGTATCTTCAATAATTGAAGCTGTCGCTACATCACCAAAAATGAAATGACAATCACGTGAACGATAATCTGTATGACCTGATGTGATTTCCACATTGACCAAGAGCACACGACGAGCACCAGACTTGATCGCATCATAAGCTTGTTTTAAGCCAAATGTTGCAGCAGAACAAGCAACATTCATATCATAAGCATAACCTTGAATGCCTAATGCAGTTTGAATTTCAATAGCAACCGCAGGATATGCACGTTGCATATTTGAACAAGCCAATATTACAACATCAATGTCTTCAGCAGTTACACCGGCATTTTCCATTGCTTGTTTTGAAGCGATCACACCCCACTCAGCTTGAAGTGAAATTTCATCATCTGATCGTTCTGCTAAGTTTGGACGTAAACGATTAGGATCTAATACGCCTTCCTTCTCTACAACATAACGTGCTTTAACACCTGAAGCCTTCTCAATAAATTCTGCACTTGAACCACGGCGTGCTTCGATTTCGCCCGCAGCAATTTTTTCAGCATTCTCTTGATTAAACTTTTCTACATAAGCATTTAAACTTTCAACCAATTCTTCATTGGTGATGACATGTTCAGGATGGAATAAGCCAGTGCCTGTAATACGAATGCCCATGCAAAACTCCTTTTTTGAGTAACTCAATATTTCAAATTAAAGCTATATTAACTGATTCCGAGACGTTCCCATACTTTTTGAATACGGTTTGGCGAAATTGGCATCTTGGTTTTCATCGGTTGAGAGAATAATGAGATTCTCAGCTCTTCAACCATAAAATATAACTCTTTCAATTTTTGATCATTTTTATATTTAAATAATTTATCCATCCAAGGATCGACTTGAGCAATCGCATCATCATCTCGTTTTAAATTATGAGGCAAACGATCAATCCTAATCAATAAAGCTTTAAGATAGCGTGGAAATTCAATCCACACATCTACAGATTTACTATAAGCAAAATCCGCTAGACTCATCAGATCAAGTTGATCTTCAATATCATCGATATGTTTACCAAATACATTGGCATCAATCATCATCAACTCGCGTCGAATTTGTTGCCATTGTACATAAATGTCATTAAAGGCAGCCAAGACCTTTTGACCATGCGTCAGGAAAGACTGCTTGACAGCCTGCAGAATTGTTTGGAAATCTTGCGCATCTACAGGCTCTTTTTCTAAAGCCATTTGCAATGTTGCGTAAACTAACATTTGTTCTAACTGAGCTTTATCACCCAAAGGGGAATAGGCTAATGCGAGTGGTTTAGAGATTTGTTTTTTAAGCTGTCGAATCAAATCACCTAGCTGCATATGAATCAGGCGAATAATACCAGCACGATGATGGCGTATTGCTTCGTGCTGATCATTAAACGTTTGAATGACAACACCTGACTCATCCTTTTGCTCAAGCTTAGAAAATTCCTTGCTTGGTACAAGTGCTTGATATTGTTTGACGACGACACCTGTGACTTTTTGCGATGCTTCAAACACAAAATGCTCAGGGAAAGTTTGATACTCACCTTTTAACTGCTTGACTGGACTATGCGTTTCAGTACGACAGCGTGCTTTTAATTCAGATAAATCGCGACCTTGCTCAATCACTCGTCCTTTTTCATCGATGACTTTAATGAGCGGTAAAAGATATTGTTCAATTCGATCTACATTAAAATCTTTTTCAGTGATCTGTTCGCCTCTCAATTGAAAAGCTAAAAAACTAAAAATATGCTTTTGTAAATCTTGCGCATCTATTTTGGACATCAGTTTACGCGCAGTATCTGGTATAGGTACCAAGCCACGACGCTTATCTTTTGGAAGAGCTTTTAATAGTGCTTCAATCAAATCAAGACGCCAACCTGGAATGCCCCATGACCATAAGTTTTCATCTACTTGTGGCAGGGCCTGTAGTGGAATCTTGACCGTCGCACCATCTTCATCATGACTTGGGTCAAATCGATAACTTGCCGCTAAACGAAGGTCCCCATTACGTAAGTAATCAGGGAACTGTTGGGTGGTTGGACGATCGTTAAGCCACAAAGCATCGTCATCGATGAACAAATAACGTGGATTTTGAGGCTCAACTGTTGCACGCCAATCTTCAAAACTACGCCGACTCGCTACATCTTCAGGCACTTTTGCTGCATAAAACTGATAAATCGTCTCTTCGTCTACCACCAAATCACGACGACGCAATTTGTCTTCAACTCGCTCAACTTCTTCTAGTTTAAGCAAGTTATGTTTTAAAAATGGTGGTGTAATCCCCAGATGACCCGTCGTTAAAGCATCGCGAAGAAAAATTTCATGCGCCGCAGTTTGATCGACCTTTTCATAATTGATTTGACGCTTAGGTTCAATAATCAAACCAAACAGTGAAATTTGATCATATGCGTTAACTACACCTGCTTTTTTCGACCAATGCGGTTCAAAGTAATGATGTTTCACTAAATCACGTGCAGCTAGCAAAATCCACTCAGGCTCAATTTTTGCCAGTGTTCGTAAATACACCTGAGAGGTTTCTACCATCTCAAATGCCATGACCCATGGTGTATTGGTTTTGTGTAAGGTTGATGCAGGAAATATACGTGCCTTTTGTTGACGCACTGCCATGAATACATTGCGTTCATCTGTTTTATTTGCAATGAATGACAATAGTCCCGTGAGTAAAGCTCTGTGAAGATTTTCGTAACTGGTTTTCTTTTCATTAAAAGAAAGCTTTAAGCCTTGAGCAAGATCAACCAGTTGCTCATGTGTTTTTTTCCATTCTCTCAAGCGTAACCAACTCAAGAAATGATTACGTGCAAATGTGCGACGCTTATTTTCACTCATCTCCCGATTTGCAACCAACGCATCCCATAATTTGAGATAGAACAAAAAGTCAGAATCGGCTTCACGAAATAAGGCGTGCTTCTGATCCGCTTGCATTTGTTTATCAGCAGGACGCTCTCTTGGATCCTGAACAGCTAATGCAGCCACGATAATCAATACTTCATTGAGTGCCCCAAAATGAGCACCACCCAAAATCATACGTGCGAGTCTTGGATCAATTGGCATTTTTGCCATTTGTTGACCAATTTTGGTGAGAGAATCACCTTTGCCTTGAAGTCCACCTTTATCTAAAGATGAGGCTGTTTTAGTCGCAAGAGAAGAATTTCTCTTTTCCGTCATCGCCCCGAGTTCAATCAGCAATTTACGGCCATCATTGACGAGACGATGATCAGGCGGTTCAATAAAGTCAAAATCTTCGAGTGTTCCAAGACCTAAACTCTGCATCTGCAAAATAACAGATGCCAAATTAGTACGTTTGATTTCTGGTTCAGTAAATTCGGGACGACTTAAAAAGTCTTCTTCTGAATACAATCGAATACACACACCCGGTGCAATACGACCACAACGACCTTTACGCTGATTGGCTGCTGCTTGAGAAATCGCTTCAATCGGTAAACGCTGAACACGCGAACGGTAGTTATAACGAGAGATACGTGCAAAACCACTATCAATGACGTAACGTATGTTTGGAACGGTCAATGCAGTTTCCGCAACGTTGGTGGCAATAATGATACGCCGTCCACCACCAGCAGGATTAAAAATCTTTTGTTGTTCAGATAACGCTAGTCTCGCATACAAAGGTAGAACTTCTGTATGACGAGGTCCATGTTTGATTAAAGTTTCCTGTAGCTCACGAATCTCTTGTTCCGTACTGGCAAAAATCAAAATATCTGCGTGTTCAGGATGACCTTTTTCCTGTGCATCTTTGAAACATTCTTCAACAGCTGATACTACTGCGCGCGGTAGGTTTTCTTCAAAGTCATCAAACTCATCATCATCACTCCCTACAATACTCATTTCAGAGATAGGACGATAACGCACTTCTACAGGAAAACTACGTCCTTCAACCTCAAAAATCGGTGCGTTATTGAAGTAACTTGAAAAACGATTAACGTCTAAAGTTGCAGATGTGATGATGACTTTAAGATCTTTACGACGTGGCAAGAGCTGTTTTAAATAGCCCATGATGAAGTCAATATTGAGCGAGCGCTCATGTGCTTCATCAATAATAATGGTGTCATATTTGGTTAAGAAACGATCATGAGCCAATTCAGCCAGCAAAATACCATCTGTCATTAAACGAACGATAGAGTCCTGTGAACCCTGTTCGTTAAACCTTACTTTAAATGAAATAGACTCACCGAGTTTTTCACCCACCTCTTCTGCAATACGTTGCGATACACTGCGCGCAGCTAATCGTCGTGGCTGGGTATGACCAATTAACCCTGTTAAACCACGCCCCGCAAGCATGGCTATCTGAGGAAGCTGAGTTGTTTTACCTGAACCTGTTTCACCCGCAACGATAATGACCTGATGTTTTTGAATGGCCTCAATCAATTTGTCTGCATATTGGGTAACAGGTAAATCTTGATTAAGTTTGATATTAGGAATGCGTTGAATACGCTGTTGTACTTTTAAATTTGATTTTTCAAAAAGTTCTTGATATTGCTTTTCATTGGCATCTTTTCCTTTGCGTAGTCGATTTAAACGATGAAGATCTCGTGCCATCACCATTTGTTCTACATTTAACCCTATCGTTGCCAAGTTTTAGCCCTATATCAATTACGAAACGCTTTATTCTACTCATTTTCAAAGATTATCCCAAATCTGAATCGGACTATTTTTTTAGATTAAATGAGAATATAAAGCTTAAAATGATCTTATGTTGAAATAGAAACAAGTCAGCCGCGTTATGTGACAATTCATACAATTTTTGAAATTTTCATGTGGCTTTTTATATTTTTGAAAAACTAAATCTAAAATAATGATGGTTTTTTTTATATTTACCCTTGAATTTTCACTTCAGTGTCTTCATGTTGGTAGGCATGTGAAATTTTCTCATCCTGTCACGAATACATCATTTTGATGTGTTACAAGGAAGACAGATGACAAACTTAAATGGCAATCAATTTACATAATTCGGTTTTTCCGATTTTTGTAATGTAAAAATACCATTTCAGCACAGAACGAAAGTTCGATACTCTAATTGAAAATTAAAGACTAACCTCAATCATGGAGACAATGATGAGCTTAATTAATACTGAAGTTAAACCATTCGCAGCTACAGCTTACCACAACGGTCAATTTGTAGACGTGACTGAAGCTGATCTTAAAGGCAAATGGTCTGTAGTATTTTTCTACCCTGCTGACTTCACTTTCGTTTGCCCAACTGAACTTGGTGACCTTGCTGACAACTACGCTGAATTCCAAAAATTAGGCGTGGAAATCTACGGTGTTTCTACTGACACTCACTTCACTCACAAAGCTTGGCACGACACTTCTGACGTAATTGGTAAAATCCAATACCCATTAATCGGCGATCCAACTTGGACTCTTTCTAAAAACTTCGAAGTTCTAATCGAATCTGCTGGTCTTGCTGACCGCGGTACTTTCGTAATCGACCCAGAAGGTAAAATCCAAATCGTTGAAATCAACGCTGGCGGTATCGGTCGTGATGCTCAAGAACTTCTTCGTAAAGTTAAAGCAGCTCAATACGTTCACGCTCACCCAGGCGAAGTTTGCCCTGCTAAATGGAAAGAAGGCGATGCAACTCTTGCTCCTTCAATCGATCTAGTTGGTAAAATCTAATTTATTAGATAGCACTAAAAAAACCACGCTTTGCGTGGTTTTTTTGTGTTCAGTCCATCAAATTCTCAATCACCATCAATTCCGCGTAATCATCAATAATCCACACCCAATATTCAGCGTCATCGTGCAAAAATCTGGATCAGCTTTAACATCCTTTAAAAAAACTTTGTATTTCAGCGGCGTGGGAAATCACTTTATCTACAAGTATTAGGCCATGTTCAGGATGTAGTACCTTTTTTAAATATTGCCAATAATCAGGATATGCATGTCGATTCGCATCTAAGATAATTAAGTCATACACATCGCCTTCATTAATTAATTAATAAATCAATTGCATCACTGCTGATAAAATCAATAAGGTGATCTAAACTAAACTGTTTGGCGTACTGAGTCGCAAGTGCTGTTCTTTCTGAGTTTATATCAACCGTAGTCACTCGACCCTGATGCTCCGAAACCGCCTCCGCCATCCATAATGTTAAATATCCTGTCGAAGTTCCTATTTCAAGAATTCGTTTAGAGGTCTGGATCTTAATAAGCATCGAAATATAATGGGCAGATTCTGGTTTTATATTTCGATATCTCAGATCGCGATCAGTTTGATATGCATCATGTTGAATTAACTGCTGATATAAACTTTGCATTTGACTTAGAAATTCAGCATTCATGACATATTCTCATTGAATCGATTTCTATAAACTAATCAAAGATAAAGTCTTTACTATGACAATCATCATAATTTTTGAATCAATTTAAAACGTTCAATTTCACGATCATCATCCTCTAGATAAATGCTTTCTGTAAACATCGCTAATGGCCTTACCCATATTGAATAATCTCCATAAAGGCATTGATAGACCACAAGCTTTTCTTGAGTTTCACTATGCGTCGCTACATGAAGGACTTGATAAAGTTGTCCTTTATAGTGTTTATAAATGCCTCTCTCTAAGGTCATAATTGGTCCTCGCTCATATCTATTAAAATAATTTTAATGTAAATATCTGAATTCAAATTGCTTTTATACTTGAAAATTCAAGTTTTAACTCAATACTTTCATACATCTACACCAAAGACTTTGATTAAATTTATTTTTCCGATTGAATTTATAAAAACAAACTGTTTTATCTATTTAATCAATTGTCTTAGTATACCTGTATCGAATGAATTATTACTCCTTTGGAGACGTTAGCAATGTTAGATCAAAATACTTCAGCTCAATTAAAAACGCTTTTAGAACGCCTTGAGGGTCCAATCGAATTGGTTGCGACTTTAAATGATTCAGACAAATCTGCAAAAATCAAAGAACTTGTGGAAGAAGTGGCAGCACTTTCTCCATTAGTCACAGCTCGTTTTGATGGTCAAAATAAACGTGCGCCGAGCTTTGGTATTGCAAAAGCAGGTGAAGAACCGCGTGTCTTCTTCGCAGGCTTACCAATGGGTCATGAGTTCACTTCTTTGATTTTGGCATTGCTACAAACTTCTGGTTATGCACCAAAAGTATCTGA
>NZ_FOBK01000036.1:0-1569 GCF_900109815.1 Acinetobacter sp. DSM 11652 | reverse complement strand
GAATGACTGAATTGGATGTGGAGGGCTCTGTTTTGGGCGGTTAGGCCGAGCTGTTCCAATGCCGAAAAGATGTTGGCAAGCATGGTTATTATCTGTCTTTTATAATTTAGTAAGGCTAAAGAATTTCTTAATATTTAAACAAAAAACAGACACGATAAACAGGTCCTGTTACACAAAACACCCATTTATTGTGAAATAAAATTACAAATAAAATATAGATTTGATTTAACAAATAATATGAAGCAAGGGAATGATTACAAAAAAAAGAGGCTGAAGTGTTAGCATCTTCAACCTCTGTAAACTACAAAACTAAGAACTTCTTATTTAAAGAATATGATTGAACTACTGTCCAGAACGAATGATGTAATCAAACGCTGACAGTGATGCTTTCGCGCCTTCACCAGTGGCAATGATGATTTGTTTATAAGGTACTGTTGTACAGTCACCTGCAGCAAATACACCTTTTACATTGGTTTCGTTGCGATCGTTAATCACAATCTCACCACGGTTGGTTAACTCAACTTGAGTTTCTTTTAAGAAATCCGTGTTAGGTAACAAACCGATTTGTACGAAGATCCCCGCCAATTCGACAGTGTGTTCTTCATCCGTCGCACGGTCTTTGTATTTCAGTGCAGTCACTTGTTTGCCATCACCGA
This sequence comes from Acinetobacter sp. DSM 11652, assembly GCF_900109815.1. Lineage (NCBI taxonomy): Bacteria > Pseudomonadati > Pseudomonadota > Gammaproteobacteria > Moraxellales > Moraxellaceae > Acinetobacter > Acinetobacter sp. DSM 11652. Next base: position 913 of record NZ_FOBK01000036.1, on the reverse strand, counting down.
CCACTTCCGTAGACAACGCATTTTTGATGACAGTCGTGTTAGGTAAGCTGTTCAATTTATCTTGAAGAACTTGGTCAGCACGCAGTTTGGTATCAAACTCAACTAAAGTGACATGCTCAACAATACCCGCAAGGTCAATTGCCGCTTCAACACCAGAGTTACCACCACCGATCACAGCCACACGTTTACCTTTGAACAATGGGCCATCACAGTGTGGGCAGTACGCAACACCACGGGTTTTGTATTCTTGCTCACCTGGTACATTCATTTCTCTCCAACGAGCACCTGTAGACAGGATGACTGTTTTCGATTCAAGTTTTGCACCATTCTCTAAAGTCACTTCAACTAAACCGTTGGCAGTTTCATCTACACCTTTGATGTCAGACACACGTTGTAAGTTCATGATGTCGACACCGTATTCACGAACATGTGCTTCCATTTCAGCTGCAAACTTAGGACCTTGCGTCTTTTGCACTGATGTAAAGTTTTCAATATCCATGGTGTCCATGACTTGACCACCCATGCGCTCAGCAACGATCCCCGTACGGATACCTTTACGAGCGGCATAGATTGCAGATGTGTTACCTGCAGGACCACCACCGATCACAAGCACGTCAAATGCATCTTTGGCATTGAGCTTTTCAGCATCTTTCGCAGCAGAATTAGTATCGAGCTTCGCAACAATCTCTTCCAATGTCATACGACCTTGACCGATATGTTCGTTGTCTTGGAACACCATTGGTACAGCCATGATTTTGCGTTCTTCTACTTCGTCTTGGAAGAATGCACCATCAATCATGGTTGCTGTTGTGCCAGGGTTGTAGATTGCGATCAAGTTAAGTGCTTGAACCACATCTGGACAGTTATGACAGCTTAAAGATACGAATACGTCAAAGTCAGATTTGATTTCTAA